>JAPCWD010000013.1 GCA_025943965.1 Synergistaceae bacterium DZ-S4 | reverse complement strand
GACAACAGCACATTTGAAGTGAACCTGATCGTACCGATCGCAATGCAGCCGGGACTGCGCTTCGCAGTACGCGAAGGCGGCCGCACGGTAGGCGCAGGCGTCGTTACTGAGATCATAGACTAGCAGCCCCAGGAGGGGAATATTTTGGCAAAAAAAATCCGTATTAAACTAAAAGCCTTTGACCACCGTGTACTCGACGCCTCTGCGACACAGATCGCCGAGACGGCTGAGCGCACAGGTGCGAGAGTGTCCGGGCCGGTACCTCTTCCGACAGAGATCAAAAAGTTCGATATCCTCATGTCCCCCCACGTTGACAAGGACGCACGCGAACAGTTTGAGATCAGGACACACAAGCGTCTGATAGATATAGTCGATCCGACACAGAAGACAATGGAAGCACTTATGGAGCTTAACCTGCCTTCCGGTGTCGATATACAGATCAAACTGTAGAGGTTTGGTCTGAAAGGAGTGAAACGCTAATGAGCATGGGGATTCTGGGCCGCAAGGTAGGGATGACCCAGGTCTTCGACGAAGAAGGCAAGGCAGTGCCCGTAACAGTTATTGAGGCAGGACCTTGCTCCATCGTTGAAATCCGGACACCTGAAAAAAACAGTTACAGCGCAGTGCAGCTCGGTTTCGGAGAAGTCAGGCCCGTTAAGGTGAACAAGCCAATGAAGGGCTACTTTGAGAAGCAGGGCACGACACCCAGGCGCTGGCTGAGGGAGTTCCGCGTTGAGAATACCGCGGACTACCAGGTGGGACAGGAGATCACCGTTTCTCTGTTCCAGAACGGCGAAATTGTTGATGTTACAGGCATCAGCAAAGGTAAGGGGACCGCAGGCGTCATGAAACGCCATGGCTTTGGCGGCGGAGCAGGAAGCCACGGTGCTTCCGTCAACCATCGTCATCCCGGTTCCATCGGATGCAGCAGTTATCCCGGCCGCGTTATCAAGGGCCGGAGGATGGCGGGTCACATGGGAAGCGAGCGCGTAACCACCAAAAATCTTACGGTTTTTGCAGTGGACGAGGAGAACAGCCTTATACTCATCAAAGGTTCTGTTCCCGGAGCGCGCGACAGCCTCGTAATGATCCGTAAAACAGCGTAAGTAGGGAGGCAGAAGACAATGCCTGTTGTAAAAGAAGTCAATTTTAAAGGCGAGGTAATCGGAGACTTTGAGCTCTCGGATGCCGTCTTCGGAGCCCCTGTCCATGTGCCGGCTATGCATCAGGTAGTAGTTGCGCACCTGGCTAATTGCCGTGTAGGTACACACAACGCTAAAGACCGCGGAGATGTCCGCGGCGGCGGCAAAAAGCCCTGGAGACAGAAACACACGGGTCGTGCCCGCGCAGGCAGCTCACGTTCGCCCGTCTGGGTAGGCGGCGGTGTTGCTCATGGTCCGCACCCGAGAGACTATCATCAGAAGGTCAACAAGAAGGTCCGTCGTCTTGCCCTGTGCAGCGCCCTGACTCTCAAGGTCCAGGAAGAGAGCATGATGGTCCTTGATCGTTTTGACATGGATGCACCGAAGACAAAGATAATGCTCGATTTCCTCACCGCCATCGACAGCGGCAAGAAGCCCCTCTTTGTCCTTCATGAGACGAACATGGCAGTTGTCAAATCGGCTGCGAACATACCCGGAGCGGAAGTTCTGCATGTCGACAGCATCAACGTCTACGACCTTCTCAACCACGATCGGCTGATTGCGACTCCTGAGGCTGTCAAAAAGCTCGAGGAGGTGTTCGGTTAATGAACGCAGTAGCACATGATATTATTGTCCGCCCGATAATCACAGAAAAGACAAGCCGGTTGATGGAACTTGGACAGTACACATTTGAAGTGCTTCCCAAAGCGAACAAGATCGAGATACGCAAGGCTGTCGAGGAAGTTTTCAAAGTCAAAGTCGTAAGAGTAAATACGATCCAGGTCCGTTCCAAACCGAAGCGGATGGGTGCCTTTTTGGGTCGTTCACGTTCCTGGAAGAAAGCGGTAGTTACACTTGCAAAAGGCGAAAAGATCGCATTCTTCGAGGGCGCAAGCGCCTAGGCAGAAAGGGGTTAACCAGAGATGGGTATAAAGAAATTTCGTCCCACCACACCCAGCCGCCGCCACATGGCAACGCCTGACTATTCTGAAATCACGAAGGCAAAGCCGGAGCGGAGCCTGGTTGTAACGTTAAGCGAGAAATCGGGACGCAATAACAACGGACGCATTACGATGCGTCACCGCGGCGGCCGCGGAAGGATCAAGTATCGTATCATCGATTTCAAAAGGGACAAGCAGGGAGTACCCGGAAAAGTCGTCTCGATCGAGTACGATCCCAACCGTTCAGCCCGCATTGCGCTGATCTCTTATCTTGACGGAGAGAAACGCTATATTATCGCTCCTGTGGGACTTGCCGTAGGCGACAGCGTAGTCGCCGGCAAGGATTCCGACATTCGTCCCGGAAACGCGCTCAAACTTAGGGACATCCCCGTTGGTACGGTGATACACAACGTGGAACTTGAACCGGGGCGCGGCGGAGTACTCGTTCGTTCGGCAGGAGCATCAGCACAGCTTATGGCCAAAGAAGGCAAATATGCCTTTGTCCGTATGCCAAGCGGAGAACTGCGGCTAGTACTTCTTGAGTGCATGGCCACAGTAGGTCAGGTCGGAAACGAAGAGCATGAAAATGTGATTTACGGAAAAGCCGGAAGAACTCGTTGGCTTGGGATCCGTCCGCACGTTCGCGGCATGATCATGAACCCGGTAGATCATCCGATGGGCGGCGGAGAAGGAAAGAGCAAGTCACACAAGCATCCGGTATCCCCGTGGGGTACGCCGGCGAAGGGCTACCGCACCCGCAAGCGTAAGTCTTCGGACAAGTTCATTGTCCGCCGCCGTAAGAAGTAACCCGGGTTTGTAGGAGGGAATACAGAGATGGCTCGTTCACTTAAAAAGGGACCCTACGTAGATCCGAAACTTCTGCGTAGGATCGAGGACATGAACGAATCGGGGAAAAAGCTCGTTATCAAAAGCTGGTCACGCCGTTCAAGCGTTACTCCCGAAATGGTCGGTCATACGATAGCGGTACACAACGGCCGCATTCATGTACCTGTTTACATAAGCGACAATATGATTGGGCACAAGCTCGGCGAATTCGCACCGACCCGTAAGTTCGGCGGTCACGCCGGACAGGAACGCTCCACGAAAGTCAAGAAGTAGGAGGGGCAGGGTCATGGAAGTCAAGGCAACAGCCCAGCAGGTCCGTATATCAGCTACCAAAGTACGCCAGGTACTTGCTCTCATCAGGGGCAAAAAAGCTTCTGACGCTTTGCTGGTCCTTAAGTACACTCCCAACAAGGGGGCACGTGTAGCAGAAAAAGTCCTTAAGAGTGCGATAGCAAACGCTGAACACAATTACGGACTTGATATGGACAAACTCGTAGTTAAGGAAGTAATGGCGGATCAGGGAAGTTACATGAAGCGCTTCCGTCCTGTTTCAATGGGACGCGCGCATGCTTTCAGACACCATACGTGCCACGTTTCAGTGGTCGTATGTGAGAAATAAGGAGGGGTGACGGTGGGTCAGAAAGTTCACCCGGTAGGTTACAGGATTGGTGTCATCTACGATTGGGAATCCCGCTGGTACGCAGACGGAAAAAAATATGCCAAATACCTGCACAATGACCTCGAACTGAGGGAATGGATCAGGAAACGCTGGGATAAAGCAGGCGTAAGCCGTGTGGAGATCGAGCGTATTGGAAACGTCATGCGTTTTACAGTTTGGACCGCCCGGCCTGGTGTAGTTATCGGCAAGCAGGGTGCAGAGATACAGGCAGTTCGTGAGGAGCTCCAGGCTAAGACCGGAAGCCGGGTAATGATCAACATCCAGGAGATCAAGAACCCTGATGCGGAAGCACAGGTAGTGGCAGAGGGAGTCGCTGCGTCACTTGAGCGCAGGATCAGCTTCCGCCGCGCAATGAAACAGTCTATCTTCCGCTCGATGAAATCGGGCGCAAAAGGAATCAAGATCCAGTGCGCAGGCCGTCTCGGCGGAGCTGAGATCGCTCGCACGGAATGGTATCTTGAAGGACAGCTGCCGCTTTCGACACTCAGGGCGGACATCGACTACGGTTTCGCCGAAGCTCATACGATCTACGGCGTCATCGGCATCAAAGTCTGGATCTACAAAGGCGAAGTAATGGAGCGCAAACCTGTAATGGAAGCCGTTCCTGCTCATCAGGAGAGGGGGTAACATCTGATGCTTTCTCCGAAAAGAGTCAAGTACCGCAAGCCTCACCTTACACCCCTCCGCGGATATGCAAAGGGAGCAACGAAGGTGGATTTCGGCGAATTTGGGCTTCAGGCGTGTGAGAACGGCTGGATCACCGCCCGTCAGATCGAGGCTGTCCGTGTTGCGATCAGCCGCAAGATGAAAAAAGGCGGAAAGATATGGATCAGGATCTTCCCCGATCGCCCGGTAACGGAAAAGCCTCTTGAAACACGTATGGGTAAGGGTAAGGGAAACGTCGAATACTGGACCGCTGCAGTAAAGCGCGGCCGTGTGATGTTTGAAATAGCAGGTGTGCCCCGTGAGACAGCCGAAGAGGCTTTCCGCACGGCATCCTTCAAACTGCCCATCAAGGTAAAAATGTTAGCCCGAGAGGGAGCAGGTGAATAGTATGGATCCCAAGGAACTTAGAGATCTCAGCATATCTGAGCTTAACGACAAACACAGACAGTATAAGGAAGAGCTGTTCAACCTCCGTTTCCAGAACGCCATAGGACAGTTGAACAACTCAGGCCGTATCAGAGAGGTCAAAAAGACAATTGCCCGCGTACTGACGGTAATCACCGAAAAGGAAAAGGGTATCGATCGTTCAGGAGCAAGGAGGTAGCCGGAGATGGAATCAAAGAAGATCAATCGCAAAGTCCGCACCGGCGTGGTGGTCAGCGACAAAATGGAAAAGACTATAGTTGTTCGCGTAGACCGTATGGCAAAGCATTCACTTTATGGCAAACCGGTCCTCCGGTCCAAAAAGTTTATGGCTCATGACGAGGCCAACGACTGCCGCATTGGCGACAAGGTAATGATAGCGGAAACACGCCCTCTCAGCGCGCACAAACGCTGGGAAGTAGCGCAGATAATCGAAAGAGCTCCCGTACTGGGCGCAAAACCGGAAGACGAGGAGGCATTGTAAGTTATGATCCAGCTTCGTACAGTGCTAAACGTGGCCGACAATTCAGGCGCAAAGAAGATCCTCTGCATCCAGGTCAAAGGCGGCAGCTTTCATAAGACAGGTACGGTGGGCGATGTCATAGTCGCCTCGGTCCGTGAGGCCACACCGAATGCCAACATCAAAAAAGGCGACGTAGTAAAGGCAGTCATCGTCAGGACGAAAAAAGAGATCCGCCGCAAGGACGGATCGTATGTTCGCTTCGATGACAACGCCGCAGTCGTCATCGACAACAACGGAGATCCCAAGGGAACCCGTATATTTGGTCCTGTAGCCCGGGAACTTAGAGAGAAGAAATACATGCGAATAGTCTCTCTTGCTCCCGAGGTAGTGTAGGGGGTAACAGCTCATGTCCAAGATGAGAATCAAAAAAGGGGATCGTGTCCGTGTCGTTTCCGGGAAGGATGCCGGCAAAGAGGGCAAAGTCCTCCGCAGGGATCTTCAGAAAGACACTATAGTCATCGAGAACGTCAACATGGTGACCAAAAGCGCACGTCCGACACAAAAGGATCCGCGCGGCGGATTTGTCAAAAAGGAAGCGCCCCTGCATGCATGCAAAGTAATGCTCGTGTGCCCCTCCTGCGGCAAACCTACGCGTGTAAGCCGCGCCTATCTTGACAGCGGCAAAAAAGTCCGCGTCTGCAAGCAGTGCGGCGAGATAGTCGACAAGGTCTAAGGAGGGACAACTATGACACCGCGTCTTTTGACAAAGTACAGTGAGGACGTCCTTCCGAAGCTGAAAGAACAGTTCGGATACAAGAACGTCATGGAGATCCCCCGCCTGGTAAAGGTCGTCATCAATATCGGCGTAAACGAAGCAAAGCTGGACAATAAGTACATGGATGCTTCGATCAACGAGCTGACGATAATTTCCGGACAGAAACCCATGATGAAAAGGGCGAAAAAATCCATTGCGGGTTTCAAAGTCCGCGAAGGCATGCCGGTCGCGTGCTGCGTAACGCTGAGGGGCCCCAGGATGTGGGAATTTGTAGACCGCCTGATCAGCATAGCGCTTCCGCGTATCAAGGACTTCCAGGGTATATCAAAGAGGGGTTTTGACGGCAGGGGCAATTACAACCTCGGCCTGAAAGAGCAGCTCCTTTTCCCTGAAATAGACTACGATAAGGTAATTCGTCAGCGCGGAATGAATATCACGTTCGTTACGACCGCGAAGGCGGATGAGGAAGCCCAGGCTCTGTTGGCCGAACTGGGCATGCCCTTCGCCCGTTAGGAAGGAGTATACTTATGGCCCGTAAAAGCTTGGTAAACAAATCAAAGCTTGAACCGAAGTTCAAAGTGAGAAAGTATAACCGCTGCCCCCTGTGCGGACGTCCGCATGGGTATATAAGAAAGTTCGACATGTGCCGCTGCTGTTTCCGCAAGCTTGCGCGCGAGGGCAAGATCCCTGGCGTAGTCAAGTCGAGCTGGTAGGCAAGTGGGCGTGGAAGGGAGGATCCTTTAATGCATATTACCGATCCTGTCGCGGATATGCTCACACGCATTAGGAATGCGAACGTTGTCTATCATGAAATGGTGGACATGCCTCTTAGCAAGATGCGCCTCGAAATGGCGCGCATCCTTAAAGAGGAAGGCTATATCCGCAACTACAAGACGATCAATGATTCAAAGCAGCCGATGCCCATACTCAGGGTGACCATGAACTATGGACCGGCGAAGGAACGCGTGATCCAGGGACTGCGCAGGATAAGCAAGCCCGGACGCCGTATTTACGTTGGCAAGGACGAGCTTCCCAAAGTAATGGGCGGCCTCGGGATCGCCATGATATCAACATCAGCAGGGCTTATGACCGACGCAGAAGCGCGCAAGCGCGGACTTGGCGGCGAAGTCGTATGCTATGTATGGTAATGGGGGTGGCATAGGTGTCTAGGATAGGACGTAAACCGATACCGCTTCCAAAGGGAGTAGAAGTGAAGATCGACGGCAGCCGCGTCTCCGTAAAGGGTTCCAAAGGTATCCTTGAGATGGATGTGATGCCTCAGATCAAAGTTGAACAGGAAGATGCGAAACTGGTCGTTACCCGCGAGAGCGAAATAAAGACAGTCCGCGCCGCACACGGTATGACAAGGGCGATCCTGAACAACATGGTTACCGGGGTAAGCAGCGGGTTTGAAAAAGTACTTGAGATCGTCGGAGTCGGCTACCGCGCTCAGATGCAGGGCAAGAACCTTGTCCTGAGCCTTGGCTTTTCACATCCCGTAGAGGTCGAACCGCCGGCAGGCATAGAATTTGCATGTGAAAGCCCGATCAAGATAGTCGTACGCGGCATAGACAGGCAGCTTGTCGGACAGGTCGCGTCAAACATACGCGAGTATCGTCCTCCCGAACCTTACAAAGGCAAGGGCATAAGGTACTCCGGTGAATTCGTGATACGCAAGGCCGGCAAGGCCGGCGCCAAGAAGTAAGGCGAGGTGAAGGACGTTGATCAGTAATCGCAGTCGCAACAAAATGCGGGAGCTCCGCCATCGTCGCCTCAGGAAACATCTCTCAGGCACTGTCGAGCGTCCCCGTCTTGCAGTATTCGGAAGCCTTAAGCATATATACGCCCAGGTTATCGATGATGTACAGGGAAGAACACTTGTGTCGGCTTCAACGATGGAGCAGACATTCAAAGACTTGAAGGGCACAGGAAACCAGGAAGCTGCAAAAGCTGTTGGCAAGCTGATCGCAGAACGTGCTCTGGCCCAGGGTATCAGTGCTGTCGTTTTTGACCGCGGCGGACATGTCTTTCACGGCAGAGTCAAGGCCCTGGCAGAAGCGGCGCGTGAAGCCGGCCTGAAGTTCTAGGAGGAGGCAGAGAAACGTGGCGAAGGATACACCTAGCAATAAAACCTATAGCAGCAGGGGCCTTGAGCTTTCAGAGCGCATAGTATCCATCAACAGGGTAAGCAAGGTCGTCAAAGGCGGAAAGAGGTTCCGTTTCAGCGTACTTGTAGTTGTCGGAGACGGCGTGAGCCAGGTAGGTCTCGGCATCGGCAAAGCCAAGGAAATTTCTGAGGCAATGCGCAAAGGTATAGAGCATGCAAAGAAGAACATGATCGACCTTAAGAAGGTCGGACATACCATTCCGCATCCTATAGTCGGAAAGTTCGGAGCCGCCGAGGTAATGCTCCGCCCTGCAGCGCCCGGTACCGGAGTTATCGCCGGCGGAGCTGTCCGTGCGATCATGGAGCTTGGCGGAGTAAAAGATATCCTGACCAAGGTCATCGGAAGGACCTCCAACCCGATCAATGTTTCCTATGCGACAATGTCTGCCGTCAAAAACCTGAGGACTCCCGAAGAGATCCGAAGGCTGCGCGGCAAGGACCGCAAGGAAGCGTAGGAGGTAGATCGAAATGGCAAAAGTAACCATTACGTGGAAAAAAAGCACGATCGGCCGCCCTCCCCGTCAGGAGAGGATAATCAAGGCCCTCGGCTTTCACAGGCTGAACGACACAGTCTGTCACGAAGCCACTCCGCAGATAATGGGAATGGTCAACTCCATTCCCCACCTGCTGGAGTGGAATGTAGAGGAATAGGGAGGTACTGACATGAATCTTCATGATCTGTGTCCCGCAGAGGGTTCACGTAAAAAGAAGAAACGTCTTGGTCAGGGCCTTGGCAGCGGTAAAGGCAAGACCGCGGGCAAAGGGCACAAAGGACAGAAGGCCAGAGCCGGAGTATCGATCAAGGCTAACTTTGAAGGCGGCCAGATGCCTCTTGCCCGCCGTATCCCAAAACGCGGATTCAGCAATTACCGTTTTGCGGTGAGATATGAAATAGTCAACATTTCTGATCTCGAAGACCGCTTCGAGAACGGCTCTGAAATTACAGCAGAGAGCCTTTACGCTCTCCGCCTGATCTCAGGTGCAGACAAACCGGTCAAGATACTCGGGGTCGGTGAACTTTCAAAGAACTTTACAGTGCACGCTAACGCCTACAGCGCATCGGCTGCAAAAAAGATCGAAGCAGCCGGCGGAAAGGCAGAGGTGATCTAAGTGTTAGATTCCTTCCGGGATGCCTTCAGACTGCCTGACCTTAAGCGGCGGATACTCTTTACCCTGGCCGCGTTGTTCGTTTACAGGCTGGGAGCGCACATGCCGACACCGGGTGTCGACGCGGCAGCTCTCGGCAAGCTTTTTGAGCAGGGCGGCGTTTTGGGTTTCCTGGACCTCTTTGCAGGAGGCGCACTCAGCAGATTCAGCATATTTGCACTCGGTGTGACCCCGTACATCAACGCAAGCATTGTCATGCAGCTGCTCACAGTTGTGGTGCCGAGCCTTGAAAAGATGCAGAAAGAGGGAGAGGAAGGGCGTAAGAAGGTAGTTCAGTACACACGCTACGGAACTATAATCTTCGCGCTTATTCAGGCAGTCGGAATGACGGGCTGGCTCAGGAATCTCGGGATATTTACAGGCAGCTGGATGGATATAGCACTTGTTGCCGTAACACTTACGACCGGCGCGGTGGCTGTCATGTGGCTCGGAGAAGTAATGTCCGACCATGGCATCGGAAACGGCATATCACTCCTTATCTTTGCAGGTATAGTCGCAAGGATACCGGAAGCGATAATAAGGACCTTCACGCTTGTAAGGCTTGGAGAGATGAACATTCTGATAGTGCTGCTGGCAGTCCTTGTAATGGTTGCCGTAATAGCAGGATGTGTAATGCTCCAGGAAGGGCAGCGCCGTCTCCCGGTGCAGTATGCCAAGCGCATGGTCGGGAACAAAATGTACGGAGGACAGAGCAGCTTTATACCTCTGCGAGTAAACACAGCGGGAGTCATACCGATAATCTTCGCGTCATCGGTACTGCTCTTCCCTTATACCATTGCCGGCCTTTTTCAGCATGGTATCGCACAGGCGGTCCAGAGTGCATTCAGCCCCAGCAGCCCCATCTACATGATACTTTACGTGGCGATGATAATCTTCTTCTCGTACTTCTACACTGCGGTAGTCTTCAAGCCTGAAGACATTTCGACGAACATGAAGAAGAACGGCGGGTTCATCCTGGGTATACGCCCGGGCAGACCGACAACAGACTATATCGAAAAAGTCATGGGACGCATAACTCTTGGCGGAGCGGTCGCGCTAGCGGTAGTGGCCGTCGTTCCCACAATGATGACAGGGCTGATGAATATCAACACCTTCTATTTCGGCGGAACTGCCGTGATAATAGTGGTCGGTGTTGCCCTTGACACGGTACATCAGATAGAAGGCCAGCTTATAATGCGTCATTACGAAGGTATCCTGAAGCGCCGCGGAGGCAAGACAGGCGGCCTTCTGAGAATGTAATTCGGAGGTTTGTTATGCGGATCATACTGATCGGAGCCCCGGGTTCAGGAAAAGGAACTCAGGCTGAGAGCATCAGGCAGAAATATCCCATTGCCCACATATCCACAGGAGACATACTCAGGGCCAATGTCAAGGCCGATACCGAACTTGGCAGGAATGCAAAAGGATATATGGAAGCCGGAAAACTTGTGCCTGACGAAGTGATAGTTGCAATGGTAGAGTCAAGGCTGCAGGAACCTGACTGTGAAGAAGGGTTCCTGCTGGACGGATTCCCGAGGACCAGACCTCAGGCTGAAGCGCTTGACTCTATGCTGAAAAAACTCGGCATATCACTTGATGCGGTCATCCAGCTTGAAGTAGATGACGACGTCGTTGTGCAGAGGCTTACCACAAGAAGGGTATGCAAATCTTGCGGTGAGATCTATAATATGATCTTTAAGCCGGCAAAGGTCGAAGGAGTCTGTGACAAGTGCGGCGGAGAAGTGATCCAGCGTGATGACGACAAAGAAAGCGTCATCCGCAACCGCCTTACCGTCTTCCACGAACAGACAGCACCTTTGATCGATCATTACCGAAGCAAAGACATTCTTTTTTCTGTCGATGCAGCCGGTGGAAAGGATGTTGTTCTGAAGCTTCTGGAAAAAATGAAGGGCGAAGATCGATGATCACCTTTAAAAGCGATCGGGATCTTGAAAAAATGCGCCATGCCGGACGTATTGTCGCTGATATCCTCAGGCTTATGAAAGACATGGTGAGACCGGGTGTTGACACCTATACTCTGGACCTGGCGGCTGAGGCCCTTGTCATGAAAGAGAACGCCAGGCCGGCGTTCAAGGGTTACAGGGTCCCATGGGTATCCACACCTTTTCCCGGCACTATCTGCGCCTCTGTGAATGATGAGATAGTACACGGGATACCTTCTAAAGAGAGAGTGCTTCAGGACGGCGATATCATCAGCATTGACACAGGGGTATCTTACAGCGGTTTTTTCGGAGATGCTGCCTGCACCTTTGCAGTAGGCGAAATAAGCGAAGATCGGCAGCGGCTGCTCGATATAACGCTTGAGTCGCTGCACAGGGGAGTCAATGCGGTGAGAGCAGGCGCGACGCTTGGTGACATAGGTCATGCCATAGAGAGCTTAGTTATACCTTCCGGTTTCGGTCTGGTAAGGGATTACGCAGGACACGGAATAGGCAGAAGGCTGCACGAAGCGCCGCAGGTACCAAACTACGGAAGGCCGGGCAACGGTATTACATTAAAGGCCGGCATGACCTTCTGTGTTGAACCGATGGTAATGTCGGGGAGTGAAGAGGTCAAAAACCTCTCAGACAACTGGACTGTAGTAACAGCTGACGGCAGCGATGCAGCTCATTTTGAACACAGTCTTCTTGTTACCCCTGACGGAGCGGAGATACTGACGCCATGGGAGTGACCCCCGGCTTGATCGAAGGGTCCCTGAAGACGGGCGATGTGGTCTTTGTGCGCCGCGGAAAGAACAACGGAAAACAGTTTGTAGTGGTGGGAATTGAAAGTGAGACACGGGTCTTCATAGCTGACGGCAGAAATTACCCCGTCGAGAAGCCTAAAAAAAAGAACGTGAAGCACCTTCAAAAGAGACTAATGAATCTCAAAGATGTGGCTGGGCGTGTTGCTGGCGGGAAACCTCTGGACAACGGCTGGTTGGCACAGAAAGTTTCCGTGATTCTGGATGACGGCGACACATCTTGGAGACAGGGAGGTTGAGGCTGCTGCATGGCCAAAGAAGAGGTTATTGAAGTAAAAGGCAAGGTAGTGGAGCCACTGCCCAACGCCATGTTCCAGGTAGAACTGGAGAATGGCCACAAGATACTGGCTCACGTTTCTGGAAAAATGCGCATGCATTTTATTAGGATCCTTCCGGGAGATCGTGTTCTGCTTCAGCTTTCGCCCTATGACCTGACACGCGGGCGGATCACATACAGATACAAGTAGAAGAGATTTTTGTTTTGGTTCCCTTAAAAGGGATTTTCAGTATTTCTCAAGGAGGTCTGCATTAATGAAAGTAAGACCGTCGGTAAAGACGATTTGTGAGTATTGCAGGATAATCAAACGCCATGGCGTCGTTCGCGTGATATGCAGCAGAAATCCGCGTCACAAACAGCGCCAGGGAGCAAGGAGGTAGCAGGATGGCTCGTATAGCCGGCGTCGACCTGCCGCGTGAGAAGAGGATCGAAATCGCCCTCACCTACATTTTCGGAGTAGGTCCGGCAGTTGCGCAGCAGATAATCACAACAACTGGCATCGACCCCAACACAAGGGTGAAAGACCTGACTGAAGAGGAAGAGCAGAAGCTGCGCGCAGAACTTGAAAACAACCACAAGGTTGAAGGTGACCTTCGCCGTGAGATAGCAATGAACATCAAGCGTCTCATGGATATAGGTTGCTATCGCGGTCTCAGACACCGCCAGGGTCTTCCTGTCCGCGGTCAGAGGACCAAGACGAACGCCCGTACACGCAAGGGTCCGAAGAGGACAGTCGCGGGCAAGAAAAAAGCCACGAAATAAGGCTTGACCAAGGAGGGAACAACAGGTGGCAAAACGCGTACAGCGTAGTCGTAAACGTAAAGAGAGAAAGAATGTCAGCTATGGCGTAGCGCATATTTTTTCTACGTTCAACAACACCATAGTGACGCTTACAGACAAACAGGGCAATGCACTTTCGTGGGCTTCCGGCGGCAACGTCGGCTTTAAGGGGACCCGTAAGTCAACGCCCTATGCAGCTCAGATGTCAGCGGCTCAGGCAGCAAAGGTTGCTCAGGATAACGGAGTAGTCGAGATCGATGTTATCGTAAAGGGCCCCGGACCGGGCCGCGAATCAGCGATACGTTCGCTTCAGGCAGCCGGACTTCAGGTCAATGTCATCAAAGATGCAACCCCTATCCCGCACAATGGCTGCCGCCCGCCCAAGCGGCGCCGCGTGTAGGCAACAAAGGAGGTAAAAGACTGGTATGAGCAGATACACAGGACCTGTCTGCAGGCTTTGCCGTGCAGAGGGGACGAAGCTCTTTCTTAAAGGAGACCGCTGTTATACGGAGAAATGCGGTCTTACGAAGCGTAATTCAAGGCCGGGTCAGCATGGTACCCGCCGCGGCAAAATGAGCGAATATGGACTCCGTTTGAGGGAAAAGCAGAAGCTTCGCCGTTTTTACGGACTCAACGAGACCCAGTTCAGCACAATATATGAAAAGGCATCAAATCTTCCGGGACAGACAGGCCATAATTTCCTTCAGCTCCTTGAGCGCAGGATCGACAACGTCGTCTATCGCCTCGGCTTTGGTGTCAGCAGGAGCCAGGCAAGACAGCTGGTAGCTCACGGGCATTTCACGGTCAACGGCCGCAAGCTCGACATCCCCAGCGCACTTCTTAAGCCGGGAGATGTAGTGGCTGTCGCAGAAGGAAGCAGGGAGGTAGTCCTTCTGAAGGAAAATTCTGAGGCAGCGGCAGTGCGCAGCATTCCTGCCTGGCTATCCTTCAGCCCTGATTCCATGACAGGCAATGTTCTGACAGTGCCTATCCGCGAGCAGATCGAAGTACCTGTTAACGAACAGCTGGTTGTTGAATTCTATGCCCGTTAGGGAAACGAAAGGTGGGGGAGAATATGGAGCATGATCGCCATGAGATCATAGTACAGGAATCCACCCCGTCATACGGCAAAATTACCATTGAACCGCTGGAGATCGGTTATGGGGTAACTCTGGGCAACTCGCTTCGCAGAGTTCTGCTCTCTTCTATCAGTGGTGCTGCTATTGTTGCTGTGCGTATTGAGGGGGTTCTCCATGAGTTCAGTACAATCCCGGGCGTCAAAGAGGATGTGATCGAACTTTTGGTAAACCTTAAACATATTCCCGTACGCTGTCATTCTTCGGCTGTCACGACGCTCAGGCTTGAAGTAAAAGGGCCAAAGTCGGTCACAGCCGCAGATATCGAACCGGACAGCGAAGTGGAATTCCCGGATCCGGAGGCATATATCTGCACCCTGGAAGAAGGCGCATCTATGGTAATGGATCTTTATGTGGGCACAGGGACAGGGTATTTGCCCATTGACCGTCCCAGAGCTTCCTACCTGCCCGTGGACGCGCTTCAGACTGATGCGCTCTATTCGCCTGTAAAGAGGGTCAAGTATGATATCCAGGACAAGCGTATGGGCCAGAGGACAGACTATGACAGCCTTACACTTGAGATCTGGACTAACGGGGTAGTATCCCCTGAATCGGCTGTGATACAGGCAAGCAGGATACTGAAGGGATACTATTCCTCCATAGTCGATTCGCTTGCCGGCCCGGGAAGCAGTGCGCTGGAAGAGATAATCAAGGGCGAGGAGAACGCAAAGAACGTCTCCGGCACCTCCGGTATCGATAAACAGCCAGTAATGGCAGGTTTCCCGATGGGCGAAAATTCCATCTACTCAAGGCCCGTCCGAGACCTGGAACTCTCTGTACGGAGCGAGAACTGCCTCCTTCGCGGCGGAGTTCACATAATAGGCGAGCTGGTTTCGAGAACGAGGGAAGATCTTCTCAAAATACGCAACCTTGGCAAGATATCGCTCAGGGAGATAGAAGAGAAGCTTGCAAAATTCGATCTTAATCTAAGCGGAGACATAAGTTCTCCGATAGATGACATAGTCGAAACGAACGAAGAGAAACAGAAGGAGGAAATTTAAATGAGACACCGCGTGACAACAAGGCGGTTGGGACGCTGCAGCTCCCATAGGTGGGCCATGCTCGGGAATATGGCAGCCAGTCTCTTCATTGAGGGCAGCATAGTGACTACAACGACCAGGGCAAAGGAAGTTCGCAGAGTAGCCGAAAAGCTTATCACCAAAGCTAAATCAGGCAGCCTCAACGACCGTCGTCTCGTCGTGGCACGCTTACCGCATAAAGAGGCTGTTACAAAGCTTTTCAATGAACTTGGACCCAAATATGCTGACCGCAACGGCGGCTATACAAGGATAGTCAAACTTGGCGCCCGTGTTGGCGATGCTTCCGAGATGGCGGTTATACAGCTGGTCGATTAGTTTAATGAGTTCAGGTACGACCCTTTGTCTCGAGGGCGCGGAATTCCAGTATCCGGAGACCGAAAAAAAGGTTCTTAAAGGCATCGATCTGGAAATCCGCGCCGGCGAGTGGATGGCACTCCTCGGGCCCAACGGGTCCGGAAAGTCTACTTTGCTGAAATTGTTCAATGCCCTGCTGCTTCCATCGCAGGGCCGTTGTTTTATTGACGGCATGGATACAAAGAACGCAGACAATACTGAGATCATCAGGTCAAAAGTATCCATGGTCTTCCAGAACCCGGAAGACCAGATCGTGGCTTCCGTGGTGGAAGAGGACACCGCTTTCGGACCGGAAAACCTGGGATTCCCGTCCGACGAGATCAAATCAAGAGTAAAAGAAGCGCTTCTCGGAGCGGGGCTCTGGGAGAAGAGAAAGCATACCGTCTCCTCCCTCTCCGGAGGGCAGAAACAAAGGCTTGCCCTTGCCGGCGTCCTTGCCATCCGGCCGGGCGCCCTTTTGCTCGACGAAGCGATGTCAATGCTTGACCCGGCATCCAGAAGATCTTTTCTTGATCTTGTTAAGCAAGAGCACGATTCAGGGTGTACTGTCGTCCAGGTGACGCACAGACTGGACGAGACAGCTCTTTCAGACAGAACTGTTGTTGTCGCAGAGGGAAAAATACAATGGCAGGGCGGGACAGAAGAATTTTTGTCCATGGAAGAGCGCAGACTGAGGGAGATGGGGTTTGCAAAACCTCCGCTCACAGTGCTTAGGGAAGAGCTTGCAAAAAACGGGATCGTACCTCCGTCGACAAAGTCCGATATCAGTGAAATAAGGGAAAAACTATGTCTCTCACTGTAAATGACCTTTCATATACCTATAACAGGGGGCTGCCTACAGAAGCAGCCGCACTAAAAGGCATTTCATTCGAGGCGGAAAAGGGAGAGATCCTTTCGATCGTGGGCCATACCGGAAGCGGAAAATCAACGCTTGCCATGCACCTCAACGGCCTTATAATACCCCAGTCCGGTGAGGTCTCTGTCGACGGTATGTCAATAAAAAAGAATTCGGCTGACCTGAGGAAGATACGCCAGGCAGTAGGGCTTGTATTCCAGTATCCGGAACAGCAGATATTTGCTGAGACGGTCCGCGAAGAGATCTCATTCGGACCCTCTAACTGGGGCCTCAGCGGAGATGTCCTTGAGGAGAGGATATTTGCTGCCATGGACCTGATAGGGCTTGACCGATCTTTTGCGCCGGCTAATCCCTTCATGCTTTCAGGAGGGGAGAAGAGAAGGGTCGCGATAGCCTCGGTACTGGCCTCGGATCCCGACTATCTTGTGCTCGACGAACCTTCTGCAGGGCTTGATTTTAATGGCCTATGCGAACTTACGTCGCTTTTAAGAGCCATGTCCAAAAATGGCAAATGTGTCATCCACATCACGCATGACCTGGAACTTGCGCTGGATATCAGCGACAGGATACTGATAATATCCGATGGCGATGTTACCGCATTCGGCTCTCCTTTGGAAATATCCGAAATACTCTCCGATATTTGCGTTAAAGGCCTCATACTTCCCGATATACTGTCTTTATCTTTTGAACTGAAAAAAAAAGGCCGGATAAATAAAATCACCTCTGACCCGTTCGAACTGGCAGAGGAGATAAGGGCGTCAGGAACAGCATGCCGCTGATCAGGGGCATGGCGCTGGGCCAGTATATCCCGGCCGACTCATTCATACACAGGCTGGATCCCCGCAGCAAGCTCCTGATCACTGTACTGTCAATGATCCTGATCTTTCTGACAAAAAGCTTTCCGGCCATGGCCCTGTGGGCCTCTCTCATTTTCATCCTGGCAAAGATCTCAAAGATACCGGCTGCATCGCTCCTGCGCTCGGCAAGGCCTATATTGATACTGATAATATTTACTTCCGTCCTTCATATTTTCTTCACGGGAGGAAGCACGGTCATTTTTTCAATAGGGCCCCTAAAAGCAAGCACAGAAGGGACGATCACCGCATTTCGGACGGGACTGAGGCTTTACCTGCTCGTCCTGTTCACAGCCCTTCTCACTTTCACCACCAGCCCTTCAGAACTCTCGGACGGACTGGAGGCGGCTTTCGGCCCTCTGTCCCGTTTTGGCTTCCCTGCTCATGAGGTGGCAATGATGATGACTATAGCGCTGAGGTTTATACCGACTCTTTTTGAAGAGACGGAGAGGATAATAAACGCCCAGGTCTCAAGAGGGGCTGATTTTGAAAGCGGCGGCCTGCTAAAAAGAGCCAGGGCTTACATCCCGGTCCTTATCCCGCTCTTTGTCCTCGTATTCAAGCGGGCGGACACACTTGCCTCCGCAATGGAGGCAAGGTGTTACAGGGGAGGAAAAGGCAGGGTAAGGATGTATCCCCTCATCTGGGGGAGTCCTGAAAACAAGGCCGTCTTGTCCTTTGCCATCTTCTCGGCTGCGGTATTGTTTTTGAACAGGTGGACATGATGGCGACAAGGTATGCTGCTGAGCTCAGTTACAACGGGGCGTCCTACTCAGGGTGGCAGATCCAGCCTGACAGTCCCTCTGTGCAGGAAGCGGTGGAAAAGGTGCTCTCGATGCTGGACAAGAAACCGGTCTCCGTTACGGGGGCAGGGAGGACTGATTCGGGAGTGCACGCCAGAGCCCAGGTATGCAGCTTCGACATGTCAAGTGAATGGGACGAATACAGGCTGCTGATGGCTCTCAACGCGAATCTCCCGCAGGGGATCACGGCCATGAGGCTGACAAAGACACGGCCAGAATTCCATGCGAGGTATGACGCAGCCGGCAGGGAGTATATATATTTCATGTGGACCGGGAAGACGATATACCCCCATATCGAACCTTTTGTCCATTGGATCAGGGGAAGCGGCCAGGACTGGAGCCTTGCGGCAAGAGCATGTCCTTTGCTTGAGGGAGAGCATGATTTTACAAATTTCTGCAGAGCATCGAATTTACCGGACGATCCTGTAAGGACGATGTACAGAGTCAGACTGCGCAGGCGGGGAGACCTGATGTGGCTTCGGATAAAAGGAAACGGTTTTCTGACGAACATGGTAAGGATGATAATGGGCGACCTTGAGCTCATCGCAAAGGGTGAACGCAGACCCGAGTGGCTGCTCTCCCTTTTGTTGCCCGGTTTTGATAAGAGTACCGCAGGGAGGACCTTTCCGCCGAACGGGCTTTTTTTGTGGAGGATAGACTACAGGGAGCCTTTATGGAATAGCCACAACGGCTGTCTATGATGTAAAATGATTTCGTTTGGGAACGGGGGCCTTTGCTGGGCGTCCCCAAAAGTTTGGGAGGCTGACTGATTTGTGGAGCAAGGATATTGGCATAGATCTTGGTACTGCTACTGTAATTGTATTTATTAAGGGAAAGGGAGTCGTCCTGAGGGAGCCCTCTGTGGTCGCCCTTGACCAGAATTCAGGCAAGATCCTTTCTGTAGGTGAGGATGCCAAAGTTATGATAGGAAGGACTCCCGAGAACGTAGTTGCCATACGTCCGCTTCGTGACGGAGTAATTGCAGACTACACCATGACGGAGGTAATGCTGAGGGAGTTCATAAAAAAAGTCACGTCCGGCATCGAGAGAATAGTCAGGCATAGGGTCATGATAGGAGTGCCCGCGGGTGCGACCGATGTTGAAAGACGGGCCGTCCTTGAAGCTGCCCTTGAAGTGGGTGCCAAGGAGGCGTATCTTATTGAGGAACCGATGGCGGCGGCGATAGGTGCCAATATGCCTGTAGGCGAGCCTGTCGGGAACATGGTGGTGGACGTAGGAGGGGGAACGACCGACATCGCGATCGCCTCGCTCGGCGGACTTGTCGTCTTTGAATCGCTGAGAGTCGGGGGAGACAAGTTTGATGAGGCGATCATCCGGTACATGAGGCGCCAGTACAATCTGGCGATCGGAGAGCAGACGGCGGAAGACCTTAAGAAGACCATCGGCTCATGTACGGAGAGAAATCCGGATAAGACCATGGAGATCCGGGGAAGGGATCTTGTTCAGGGGCTCCCGAGGCAGATCACGGTATCAAGCTCAGATGTTGTGAGGGCCATAGAAGAACCGGTGGGAACGATAATCTCCGGCATTAAAAGGGTCCTCGAAAAAACACCGCCCGAACTTGCGGCCGACGTTATAGACAGGGGGATAATCCTGACAGGCGGAGGCGCATACCTTAATGGGCTTGACCAGCTGATCATGGAGGAGACGGAAATAAATGCCGTAGTTGCCGAATCAGCCTCCGAGTGTGTAGCTCTCGGGACCGGCATAGCTCTTGAATCCCTTGACAAACTGAAGGAGACCGGAGCGATCTACTCTGCGACCCGCCGCGGTTACAAGGGAAGATGACCCGGTTCCATCCGTCAAAAGAAACTAAAGGAACACTATGATTCAATTATTTTAGAAAACAAATATGACCAAAATATACGCCGGAGTCAAATGCAGATCCGGCATTATATTTAGAATTATCAAATCAATTTATGATCAACAATAGATCAAAATTTATTTCAATACTTATTTATATATATTTGTTCGCAATTGTCTCAAATAAATCAAGAATAATTTCAATAATTTTTTAAAATTTTTTGATTTTTTTGATAAAAGAGTAATTTACCCCCTTTAAACATTGTGGATATTGAAATAAATTGTGTATTGTATTCTGGAAATATAGTCTTGATATAAGCAAAGCGGAACATTAAACTTATAACATCAGCCTGTAGCAATAATGAACTAATTATGATACACGGTACAAAAATCTAAGGAGGTAGTGCAAATGACAGCAAAATTTTCAGTAGAGCCCAAGGATGTTTTTAAGACAATTGAAAGCCTTTTGCTCAGAGACGGTTTCGATATCGTTATCGATATGGAAAGATCCAAAGGCAGCCATATCCATGATTCGGCCAGCGGGGCCGACTGGCTTGACTTCTATACCTTCTTTGCGTCATCGCCCTTCGGAATGAACCACCCCAAGCTTGAGACACCCGAATTCAAGGAAAAGATCTTCCGCGCAGCCATCAACAAAGTGGCGAACTCCGACATATATACTCAGGAAATGGCCGAGTTCATAAAGATGTTCGGAGAGGTGGCAGTCCCCGACGGTTTCAAACACACATTCTTTATCGACTATGGTACGCTGGCTGTCGAGAACACCTTCAAGGTGGCAATGGACTGGAAGGTCAGCAAGCTGCTTGCCGCCGGAAAGGTCACAAAGGGAGATGCGTACGACGGCAAGGTCGGGACAAAGATCATGCACTTCAACGAAGCATTCCACGGCCGCAGCGGATACACGCTTTCCGTTACCAACACCAATGACCCCAACAAACACCAGCGTTTTGCCAAGTTCACGGATTGGCCGCGCGTTCTCAACCCCAAGATCACATTCCCGCTCGAAGACCACATCGGAGAGGTCGAATGGCTCGAAGCTCAGTCGCTGAAACAGATCAAGCATGCGATAGCCAACGACCCCAACGGCATAGCCGCGATCATCATCGAGACTATCCAGGGCGAGGGCGGCGACAACCACTTCCGCACCGAATACTACCAGCAGCTCCGCCAGATCTGCGACGAGTCAGACATAATGCTGATATTTGACGAAGTCCAGTGCGGAATGGGCATCACGGGAAAGATGTGGGCATGGGAACATCACGCACCCGTAAAACCCGACATCTTCTCGTTCGGCAAGAAGGCCCAGGTCTGCGGACTGGTCGCAGGACCGAGGGTAGATGAAGTCGAGAAGAACTGCTTCACGGTATCAAGCCGGATCAACTCAACATGGGGCGGAAACACCGTGGACATGGTCCGCGCAGCGAAGTACCTTGAGATCTACCGCGAAGAGAAGGTCCTCGACTATGTGAGCAACGTCGCCGGCCCGGCCCTTCTTAAGGGACTCCACGAACTCCAGGCCGAGTTCCCCGAGTTCATCAGGAACGTCAGAGGCAAAGGACTGATGTGCGCATACGATATCTGCTCGCCCGAACTCCGCGACAAGTTCCTCAAGGAATGCCACGCAAACAGGATGCTCATCCTCGGCTGCGGCAGCAACACAGTCCGCTTCCGTCCGGCACTCAATGTTCCGATCGCAGACCTCGAAAAGGGCATCGAGATATCACGCAAGGCAGCAAAGGCCGTTTTCAAGAAGTAAAAAACAAACCCATCACGGGGAGTCGCTTTTAATGAAACTGGTCCGGCATCAGCCGGACCAGTTTCATGTTCTGAGATTTATGCATTATTATTGAAAAACAGGTAAAATTATCCTGCTATAATGTCAGTGGTCGTGTTATTTTTATAAAGTGTTTTGAGAAATTGTCGGGCAGGGGAGAGAAGCCGTTGTTTGAACTCTTCAGAGAGATAAACTGGAGCCTTCTTGGAACACTGGCAGTCGTCAGTGCACTTGTTGCGTGGGCCGGTGATATTATCGGGATGAAGCTGGGCAAAAAAAGGGTCACCTTTTTGAAGCTCCGCCCCAAATATACGTCGAGGATAATCTCCGTGATCACCGGTATCGGCATCGCACTCTTCACCCTCTTTGTGATAAGCGTGGCCTCGGAACCTGTCAGAACAGCCCTTTTCAGCATGAACTATGTCCAGAACCAGATCACAAGCCTTACGGCCGAACTGCAGCAGAACAGGGCCAACCTCCAGGGCATGGAGCTGG
The DNA here is from genome assembly GCA_025943965.1 of Synergistaceae bacterium DZ-S4. Classification (NCBI taxonomy): domain Bacteria; kingdom Thermotogati; phylum Synergistota; class Synergistia; order Synergistales; family Synergistaceae; genus Caenicola; species Caenicola nitritireducens. Next base: position 36,988 of record JAPCWD010000013.1, on the reverse strand, counting down.
AGCTTTTCAGGAGCAAGGGAGATGTAATAGAAAAGCAGGAAGAGCTCAACTCCCTTGAACAGAAGCTTGCCGCAGGAACGAAAAACCTGAAGGAGGCAAGGGCAGAGCTTGAGAAAATGACTGCGATAAAGGAAAAGACAGAAGAAGAGCAAAAGGTCCTTCTTGAAGAAAAGACCGCACTTGAACAGGAGACGAGAAAGCTGGAGTCGTCTGTCGCATCGCTGAAAAACGAAGCGGAACGGCTCAAAGCAGACATACAGCGTCTAAGGGAGGGCAGGATCGCCGCACTGACGGGGGAAAAGCTTGCACAGGGCGTCATCAGCGGACCCGATCTGACTCCACATCAGCTTGATCAGGCAGTCGAAAGGCTGGTTGAAGAGACCCGTGCTCTCCTTGCATATCGTTTCGGAACAAAGCCCGAAGCGATAAAAAAGCCGCTTGTCGATAAAAATTCGGTCGACCGGGCAAAGTCCGTACTCTCAAAGACCCCCGGACGCTGGCTCCTGAGGCTCACAGCCCTTTCCAACGCAGTAGAGGGAGAGCCTGTGATGGCTGAACTGGAGACATACAATACAAAGCGCATTTTTGCTTCGGGGGATATGCTGGCGGAAAAGATCATAAATAAGGGGTCCTCCAGGGAAGAGGCCGAAGAGATGCTTTTTCTGATGCTCAGGGACGTAAACCTTAGGGCAGCAAGAGACGGTGTACTCAGGGATCCGCTCAGCGGCAACGTAGGCTCGATCGATACGGCAGAGTTCATGCAGACCATTGAAGACGTTACCGGCGCCAGGTCCGATGTCAGGCTCAGGATATATGCCGCCGGGGACATTTACACTGAAGGTCCCGTAAAGATAAGATTTGAATTAAAATAAGGCCGGTTTTCAAGAGGATCGCGTTCATTTTCATATTGCCTGCGGAAGGCCCTTCTCTTCAGCACCGTAGTGAACAAGCGGAATATTCAGGTTCGTTGGCCTGATGGAAAGAGGTTTGCCCAATGCTGATAGTGGCTTGTCAAAAATGCGGTGAAGTAAAGGTCCTTGCAGGATCGCCCGGGCCGGACGGGATCGCCCGTGCAGTATGGACCTGCTCCAAATGCGGTGCGGGGCAGGTCATGGAACTGACCATCAGCAAGGATGCAAGACGCGGAGATCTTCGGAAGATAATCGGAGGGCTGGCGCTTGCGGGCCGCCTTCCCGAAAAGCAGGGACAGTGTGACGAAAACGGGGGTCCCTGTGAATTTGATCAGGAAGAGACAGAGGATGACCTTGATGAGACAAAGTATCGGCTCTAATGACAGTTTTTGCCCCGGGTACTATTTCTATGACAGCAAACTTGCCATAACGCCGGAAGAGCTCCAGGATCTTTACAGGTTTACCAGATGGGGCAGAAGCCGTTCGCTTGAGCAGATCCAGAAGATGCTCGACGGAACGAGCATGTGTTTTTCCGTGAGGTATAACGGCAAACTGGTCGCTTTCTGCCGTATAATAACAGACTTCGTATTCAGGGGATCGCTCTGGGATATCCTCGTCCACCCCGACCACCAGGGAAAGGGGCTTGGCTCGAGCCTCTTAAGGTATGCGCTGACCCATCCGGCGATAAGGCCGGTCCCCGTAATAGTAACTTATACAAGCGAACTTATAGAGTTTATGTGCAAACTGGGATTTGAGGCCAGGGACGGTCTGCTTATCCTCCAGCGCAGGCCGATCGAGTATTCGTAAAATATACTCTCACGGTACCGGCCGTACAGCACTGTTCAAAAAGAGCATCAGGCAATAAAATCTTCTGAAAGCATGCCGGTCCCCGGCTGCAAATATAATACGGAGGTGTTTGTGAAATGAGCAAAGAAAGGTATCTTATCACGTCAGAGTCAGTGACGGAAGGACACCCTGACAAACTCGCAGATCAAATATCAGACGCTATCCTTGACGCGATCCTCAAAGAGGACCCTATGGGAAGAGTCGCATGTGAGACGCTTGTCAGCACCGGACTTGTCGTAATAGCGGGAGAGATCACAACGAACTGCTATGTCGACATTCCAAAGATCACGAGGGAAACAGTTAAGGAAGTCGGCTACACGAGGGCGAAGTATGGCTTCGACGGTGACACCTGCGCTGTAATAACTGCGATAGACGAACAGTCTTCGGATATCAGCCAGGGGGTGGACAAGGCCCTCGAAGCAAGGGAGCTCTCCGACGATGAGATAGACAAGGTCGGCGCAGGAGACCAGGGACTTATGGTCGGCTATGCGTGCGACGAAACGGAGGAGCTCATGCCCATGCCGATCTCGCTGGCCCACAGGCTGGCAAGGAAGCTGGCCGAAGTAAGGAAGAACAAGACGATACCGTATCTCCGTCCGGACGGGAAAGCCCAGGTCACGGTCGAATATATCGACGGCAAACCTGCCCGTGTAGACACTATAGTAATAAGCACACAGCACCACCCTGCAGTCGACCAGAGACAGATAGCGGAAGACGTGGAGAAGTACGTCATCGCACCGGTGATCCCCGGATCACTGATAGAGAAGAAACCAAGGATGCTTATCAACCCGACGGGCCGTTTCGTGATGGGAGGACCTCAGGCTGACAGCGGACTTACGGGCAGGAAGATAATAGTCGACACGTACGGGGGAGCCGTCCCGCACGGAGGGGGAGCCTTCTCAGGGAAGGACCCTACAAAAGTTGACCGCTCAGGGGCCTATATGGCCAGATACGTGGCCAAAAATGTAGTTGCGGCGGGACTCGCTTCCGCGTGCCAGATCCAGGTCGCCTATGCCATAGGAGTTGCCAAACCGGTATCCATAATGGTCGAAACTTTCGGGACAGGTGCCGTCTCAGACGAAAAGATAACGGAACTCATAAGAGAACACTTTGATTTCCGCCCTGCGGCGATAATAAGGGATCTCGACCTGCGCAAGCCCTGCTACAAGAGGATCGCTGCCTACGGCCACATGGGGCGTGTCGACCTTGACCCCATTCCCACATGGGAACGCACCGACAAGGCGGATATACTCAGAAAAGCAGCCGGCCTCTAGTTTATTGCACCTTGACATGTTTGAAAGAACACCGCAGGATCCTCGGAAAGACATATCTGCAGCCTCCCCGCGGTGTTCTTTTTTCAAGGCTGAAGTCCCCGGAAGCATAAACGCATTTTTTCATTTTGTATGGCCTCAGAGGTGTCCCGTATGCGGCAAGATAGGAGTTTCGTGCTGTGACAGGTGTTTGCGGTCCGCAGCATCTCCGTTGCCGCCGTTTTGCGCCAAATGCGGCGCACCGTTCGGAGCCGGGTGCTGCTCGGGGTCGGTACCTTGCTATGCGCTTTCGCTCCACGAGGGGATATCCCGTGATCTTCTGCTGGATCTGAAATACAAAAATGTCCGCTCTCTGGGCATACCGATGGGCAGGCTGATGGGCGAGACATTCAGTGCGGTCCGGACCGACATGCTTATACCGATACCCCTGCACAGGTCCGGCAGAAGGGAATACAATCAATCGCTGCTCCTTGCTGAGGGTGTCTCCCTGGTATGGGGCATACCCGCTGAAGGCAGAATGCTCATCTGGAGAAAAAACGTCGATTCCCAGGCGGGAAAGACCGGACCTTCAAGAAATATGATGGCCCCTGATGCTATGGAGGCGTCAAAGAGCCTGGATGGGATGTCAGTCGTTCTGGTCGATGATGTATATACTACAGGCAACACCATGCGTGCAGCCATATCGGCAGTCGAAAGGTCCGGCGGGACTGTATCCTCTGTTCTGGTGTGGTCCGGGAGGGTCCCGTCGCAGGAAAATGAAGCCGCGTGGAAAGACATCGGCATCCAGACCGGCCGCGGGGCAGGCGGGTCAGAATGACATCGATAAGGTCAGGCGCAGTGATCTCTTTGGGCAACGGGGAGGGTGAGCCATGTTGAAGAGGATAGGAGTCCTGACGAGCGGGGGAGATTCTCCCGGAATGAACGCGGCCATCAGGGCGGTGACCCGCACCGCTCTTTACAGCGGGCTGGACGTTGTAGGCATAAGGAGGGGGTACGAAGGCCTCCTTGAGGGAGATCTTGTTCCTATGACAAGGAGTTCAGTCGGAGGCATCCTTCTGCACGGCGGGACTATCCTGAGGACCGCGAGATGTCCGGAGTTTTTACGCCCGGAAGGTGTGAATGCCGGAGCGTCAAAACTGAAGGAAAATGATATCGATGCCCTTATCGTGATAGGCGGCGACGGTTCTTTCCGGGGGGCGCACGAGCTCCATGAAAGGGGCGTCACGACCGTAGGGATACCGGCGACGATAGATAATGACATGGCGGGCACCGACTGCACTGTCGGCTTTGATACAGCCTGCAATACAGCGCTTGAGTGCATCAGCAAGCTTCGGGATACGGCTTCCAGCCATGACAGGATGTTTATAGTCGAAGTGATGGGCCGGAACGCCGGATTTCTCGCTTTGGAGACCGGTGTGGCCTGCGGTGCTGAATCTGTCCTTGTCCCTGAGATAGCTCCCGACCTTGATGCCATATGTAAAAAACTGAGCTACGCAAAGGAGAGGGGCAAGACGCACTCCCTCATCGTCCTCGCAGAGGGCGTAATGTCCGCTTCAGAGCTCGCGGCAAAACTGAGGGGGCAGGGAAGCTATGATCCCAGGATAGTAGTCCTCGGACACCTTCAAAGAGGAGGAGCTCCATCATGCTTCGATACGGTCCTTGCTTCGAGGCTTGGAGCCGCAGCCGTGGAACTGCTTATAAAGGGCGAAAGAGGGAAGATGGTGGGAAGGATCAACGGCAACATCGTATCCTCTGAGATCAGGACGGCCTGGGAAACGAAAAGAGATCTGGATCCGGACATGATCAGGCTTGTTGAGACATTAAGCATATAGTGAGATGAAGATGGACGGATACAGACTGCCTTCGGAATTTGCCGAAGAACTGGTGAAAATGGTAGCTGCGGACAGGGGAAAAAGGGGAATATCCTCCTTGTGCCGCAAGGTATATTGGCAGAAGGCCGCGGAAGGCCTTGCCGATGTGTCGCGGGCAGCTGTGGTTTCAGGTTTTTTTGTCCCCTCAGCCGGTGCTCCCGAGACAGACGGTCCGGGGGGAGCCGTGATCCTGGCCAGGGCCTTAAGGAAACATGGCGCCGAAACAGAGATATGGACAGACGCCCTCTGTCTTGAGGCATTGAAGGCATGCGCTTCCGCGGCCGGATTCCCTGAAGAGAAGGTATTTGCGGCAGACCGGTTCGACATGCTTGATTCTTTTGCTCCGGATGCGGTCATATTCACTGAGCGTCTCGGACGCGCGGCTGACGGCAAATTTTACAACATGAGGAGCGAGGACATCTCAGCCTGGACCCCTTCCCTTGACTGGTTCTCCGTATTGTGTTCAAGAAAAGGGATCTTCACGGTAGGCATAGGCGACGGAGGAAATGAGGTCGGGATGGGAAATTTCATGTCCGATATATGTGACATAAGGCCGGATTTCAGAAAGTGCCTTTCCGTGATCCGTACAGATGTCGCGATCCCGGCGGACGTAAGCAACTGGGGCTGTTATGCTCTCAGCACTGCACTTTCACATATATGGGGCTACTGGTGCGGCCCCTGCAGGCGCGATGAACGTTCCATGCTCGAAGCCCTTATCGGAAAAAACGCCGTTGACGGCATAAGCAAGAGGCCGGAACTTACTGTGGACGGCTTTGGGATCGAGGCGAACGAAGCAGTCATTGCCGGATTATACGAAATATGGAATAAATTCCGCTCCTGATTTTTTGAATTTTTGGATTCTCATGGTAGAATGTCAGGTTAGAGATTGGTGGTCTTGCATGGATAGAATCAATACAGAAAGATCAGCAAAGAGGCCGCTTGTCCTTCTCGGTTTCAGTGTAATTCTCCTGCTCTTGCTGGTGACATGGAGCTTAAAAGCCGGTCCTTTTTCGAGTTTTTTCAAGGTCGAAGACGCAGTGATCTGTCAGGAACTCGGAGAGAACCGCGAGCCTCTGTTGATCGGCAACAGCATCCCCTACGGTCCAAGTCAGATCTGTTTATGGCTGAAGTATTCCTCTGCGCGCGAAGGCAGCCATCTGGAGGTTTCATGGTATTACGGGAATGAAATGGTCCTGTCGGAACCCCTCAAGCTTATGAGCAAAAACGGAGTGAGGACCTTTTATCTCCTCAGGGAAGAGGGGACCCCTCTCCCGGTGGGATCATACAGAGTAACTGTTTCGACCCCTGCAAAAGTATGGTCGGACATCAAGTTCGAAATAGTAAGAAGAAAATGAAACCAGACCGGGAGGTCATAAAAGTTGCCGAGAAAAAAGAGTGAAACCACAGAGGAACCAAAGAAAAAAGCTGCAAAGACCGTAAGCGATCCATCTGCCAAAAAAGTCAAGGCAAAGGCTGAACAGGCCGAAGCTGAAACAACAGCAGTCAGAGAAGTCCCCGCAACAGAAGAGGCATCCGTTTACGCCGCCCCATCGACGGCCCCCGCACCGGCTGCTCAGACCGCCGCTGAAAATGTCCCTGTCCAGGAGGCGGAAAAAGAACAAAACGGCAACGGCAACGGAAGGCTTCACAAACATACGCACCCCAAACTCGGATTCAACTTTCTGGCACAGCAGACCCTTGCTGAACTGAGAAAAATTGCTAAAGAGATCGGTGTGACTTCCATATCGGCAAGGCGCAAGGACGACCTTATCGTCGATATACTCAAGACCCAGGCGGAGACGATGGGGTACAGGTTCAACGGAGGTACCCTGGAGTGCCTGCCGGAAGGCTACGGTTTCCTAAGGCCTTCGGGACTGCTCCCCAGCAGCAATGACATATATGTGTCAGCCTCTCAGATACGCAGGTTCGGGCTGAGGAACGGGGATGTGGTGTGGGGGATCATCCGCCCGCCCAAGGAACAGGAGCACTATGAAGCTCTGCTCAGAGTGGAGAATGTAAATTTTACAGACCCCGAAGCAGCAAGAAAAAGACCTCAGTTTGAATCACTCACACCAATTTTCCCCGATGAAAAATTGAATCTCGAGACGGACAGAAAAATAATTTCTACCCGCATGGTGGATCTTTTTGCCCCGATAGGCAAGGGCCAGAGAGCTCTGATAGTCTCCCCGCCTAAAGCAGGAAAGACGACTCTGCTCAAAAACCTTGCCAATGCGATCACGACCAACCATCCTGAAGTTATCCTTATGGTACTCCTTATAGACGAAAGGCCTGAAGAAGTTACAGACATGGCCCGTTCCGTTGACGGGGAGATAATTGCATCGACCTTTGACCGTCCCGCCGAGGAGCATATGCGGGTCGCCGCGCTGGCGCTGGAGAAGGCAAAGAGGCTTGTCGAGGTGTCCAAGGATGTGGTGCTCCTGCTCGACTCGATCACAAGGCTGGCAAGGGCCTCCAACCTTATAGTGCCTCCCTCCGGCAGGACCCTCTCGGGAGGGATGGACCCCGCCGCGCTCTACTTCCCCAAAAAGTTTTTCGGCGCGGCCAGGAATATTGAATTTGGCGGAAGCCTGACTATAATAGGAACATCGCTGGTCGAGACAGGCAGCAGGATGGATGACGTAATATACGAAGAATTCAAGGGGACAGGCAACATGGAAGTCCATCTATCGCGCAAGATATCTGAGCAGCGCATTTTCCCTGCCCTGGATATCACCAAATCAGGGACCAGGAAAGAGGAGCTTCTCGTTTCCGAAGAGGATCTGCAGAAGATCTGGGCACTGAGAAGAAAGATCACGAACATGGATGAGGCTGAAGTTTTGAATCTTATTCTGGATAAATTGCGCAACACGGTGAATAATCGTGAATTTCTTGCTACAATAAAGGCAGGCTGAGCTTTCTCCAGATCTGCGGCCTTGCGATGATCGATACGTGTGGAGTGACCGGATGATGTCAAAGTTTGACCTGGACGGTGCAAAAAAGAAAAAAACCTTATACTTTGGTCTGTTTATCATTGCGGCTCTGTCGGCTTCTGTCGTACTGTCCGCAATGGCAGCAGAGAGAGCGGGCATGTACTGGATAGGCATGGACCTTCCCGAAATATCTGAAAAAACTGTCGACAACAGAGGTTTTTTGATGGTAGATGTCTCCGATCTCTCAGCGGTCAGCTCTCCTGCAGAACCGTCCGGACCGGAAACAGAAGTTATCCCCATAGGCATCGGCCCCCTCCCAAGCGTTCCCAGCCTTACAACAGAAGAACTTAAACTTTACGGAGTGCTCTCCAGAGGAGACGGCCTTATCCTCAGCGAGGACAAGGAAGCACTTATCGGTGATATATGCTGGCAGGAAGTGATCCTTGACCAGGGAGACACTGTCGACTCCGTAGCGAAAGAATACGGGGTCAGCGCTGAGGACATCAGGCATGCCAACGGACTGAAGCTTAACGAGAAGCCCAGTTACACAGATATCCTTTACGTACCAGACAGCCGGGATGCTGTGAAAGCGACGCTCGCTTATGTGAACAAACTAAAAAAATATGAGGCGGACCTCGAGAAACAGGGCAAACCGCTTTCGCTCACCCAATATGCAGTGCAGCCGGGAGACTCCCTCTGGTCAATAGCCAATAAATTTGACCTTGACCTCGACACTATCATAGGCTCCAACAAGATATCAAACATAAACTACCTCAAGCTCGGTACAGTGCTGAGGATACCAAACCAGGACGGTATATTCGTTAAAGTGAACAAAAACGACACTGTCGCAAAACTTGCCGATAAACACGGTTCCTACAAACAGGCAGTTTTTGCCGCAAACCTCCTAAAGGAAGATGCGGATCTGAGGGCGGGCACTGAAATATTCCTGCCCGGAGCAAAGGTCGCGGCTGTAACGGCATCTGCCCCGGGAAGAGCCTCAAGGACTTCATACGCCAAAGTTTCCGCATCATCTTCCAGGATGTTCAGATGGCCTGTTATGGGTAAGATATCCAGTGTATTCGGATGGCGCAGAAGTCCGTTCGGGCGCAGGAGGGTCTTCCACTCAGGACTTGATATAAGAGCGCCAAGGGGCAGCGGCATAGTTGCGGCTGGTGAAGGAAGAGTAGTGTACTCCGGCTGGATGGGAGGATATGGAAAGACGATAGTGATCTCTCACCCCGGAGGACTTTCCACCCTGTACGGACACTGCAGCAGCCTTCTTGTCAGGAACGGAGCATCTGTAAAGGCAGGGCAGCTTATTGCAAGGGTCGGGAGTACGGGAAGGTCTACCGGGAACCACCTCCATTTTGAGGTGCGAAGGAACGGAACTCCAATGAACCCACTGAGATACTTAAGGTAATTTCACTGCGAGACCGAAACATTAAAGGGGCGTTATAGATGACAAAGTTTATTTTTGTTACAGGCGGCGTCGTTTCTTCTTTGGGTAAAGGAATAACTGCCGCATCTCTTGGCGTTTTGCTTAAAAGAAGAGGTTACAGGGTAAGCATCTTAAAGATGGACCCCTATATCAATGTAGATGCGGGAGCGATGAGCCCGTTCCAGCACGGGGAGGTCTTCGTAACGTGGGACGGAGCTGAGACCGACCTCGACCTCGGACATTATGAACGTTTCATCGACGAGGCCATTACAGGCGAAAACAGCTGTACGACCGGAAAGGTATATTCCGCGGTGATCCAGAGGGAAAGAAGCGGAGGATACAACGGCGCGACGGTACAGGTCATACCTCATATCACCAATGAGATCCAGGACAGGATATTGAAAGTTGCCGAGGACAAGGATGTCGTCATAGCCGAAATTGGCGGCACAGTGGGAGACATAGAAGGCCTTCCGTACCTTGAAGCTATCAGGCAGCTCGCGGGAAGGATAGGAAGGGAGAATATCCTTTACTGTCATGTCACGCTTGTGCCTTACATAGCAGCATCCGGAGAGCTCAAGACTAAACCCACCCAGCACAGCGTCAACGAACTGAGGCGAATAGGCATCCAGCCTGACCTCATCGTCTGCCGTTCGCAGTACCCTGTCGGCAGGGACCTCAGAGACAAGATCGGCCTTTTCTGCAGTGTCATGCCCGACTGTGTCTTTGAGGCCATTGACGCCGACTCCATTTACCGTATACCGGCCATCCTCCATAAACAGGATTTTGACACGATGGCCCTCAGAAAACTGGGGCTCGATACCTCTGTTCAGCCTGATATGGAAGACTGGAACACCTTCCTTGAGAAATATGACCATCTGAAGGGAGAAGTTACGGTCGCCCTTGTCGGCAAATACACGGAGATAAAGGATGCCTATCTGAGCGTGAACGAAGCGATCGCTCATGCGGGGATAGCCAACGGAGTAAAGGTCTGCGTAATGCCTGTCGAAGCGGAGGACCTCGAAAACGGTCCTCCGGAAGAGATACTTTCAAAGGCAGACGCGATCCTGGTCCCGGGTGGATTCGGCCAGAGGGGAGTAGAGGGAAAGATCGGTGCGGCAAAATATGCCAGGGAGAACAAAGTCCCCTACTTCGGCCTTTGTCTGGGTATGCAGGTGGCGGTGATCGAATTTGCAAGAAACGTCCTGGGACTCAACAGAGCAAACAGCCTTGAGATGGACGAAATGACCCCCCACCCCGTCATCCACTACATGGAGGGACAGAAAAACATCTCTGACATAGGGGGGACCTCAAGGCTCGGAGCCTATCCGTGCGAACTCAGGAAAGGTACTATGGCCCATTTCATTTACGGAGCGGACACGATCAGTGAAAGGCACAGGCACCGGTTTGAATTCAACAATCAGTATATGGAGCTCTTTGAAAAGGCCGGTATGGTAGTTGCAGGTGTCTGTCCCACAGGCGGACAGGTAGAGATAATGGAAAATACCGGACATCCATGGATGCTGGGAGTGCAGTTCCATCCGGAGTTCCTCTCACGGCCGGTGCGCCCCCATCCTCTCTTCTTAAACTTTATTGCCGCGGCAATTAAAAATTCTAAAGTGAAAAATTGAAAGGAGGAAACTGATATGAAATTGAAAAGTTATCTGATACTGGCGGCAGTTGTCATCGCAGTGTTCTCATCGGCTTCGCTCTCCTTTGCCTCAGATGCGGCCGCTGACGGAGGTCCTGCCTTTCAGACACTCGAGAGGATAGAGACGATAGTCTATGGTTCACCGCAGGGCGGCGGTCTTCTTTCAAGGCTAAGCGCAGCGGAAAAGGATGTTTTCGGGAGGGAACTTCCGGGCAGCCTTACTGAAAGGCAGACCGCGATGCTTGATTTCCTTGAGAAGGGGACCACCACTCAGCCTTCGCTCCTTTTCAAGCTTTCCGTCGCGGAGTGGGCGGTAGCTCAGGAAATACATCCCGGATGGGCCCTTGCGCGCAGGATCGACACCATTGAAGCTGTCGTCGAAGGAACGGTACAGGGCGGCCCGTACGCCGCGAGAACAGAGAGGCTTATAACAAAACTTCTCCCTGAAGGTGTCCTGTCCACACCGGTCGAGATACCTGCCTCGACTGTCGTAAAGACATCACTTTCTCAGACGCTTACCGTGAAAAATGTAAAGGTCGATGACAAGGTCGTTCTGAAGCTCATCGAAGAGATCGTCGTAAACCAGAACCTTGTGGCTCCCAGAGGAAGCAGAGTTTTTGCCCACATTACCAAGGTCAAGCCTCCGCGCAGCTTCGGAAGGCCCTCTGAGATCGAAATGGCCTTCGATGCGCTTGAAGTGATCGGTCCCAACTCAGTTACAGTTGCAATGGGAGAGGCCGCGAAAAAAGCCATGGAAGCCGATGCAGCGACTGTGGGAGCGGTAGGCGCGAGTTTCGCGGGCGCGGTACTTCTTGGCCCTCTCGGACTGGCCGGCGGCTTCCTCGTCCGGGGCTCTGACAACCAGCTGAAAGAGGGCACGCTCTTCTATGTTGAGACCACTGCAGCAACTACGGTCCCCGGATACAAGATCCCAAGCCAGATATCGTCAATGGCCGTCTCGGGTGATGTCACTTCTCCGCAGGGTGCCGGGTCACAGATCAATCCGTAATATATTGATCGGAATGACATTGATTTGTCAGTGAAAAACATTTTCCGCAAAAAGGCATACACGATAGCAGCGTTGTTTTGTATCGCTGTAGTGTCAGCCTTTTTATGGAGGGACCTAAATCTGTCAAATAGGGCCGCAGACATCCCCCTGCCCGACATAATAGTGGAAAATATCGAGATAGAGAGGGAGATAAACGGAGCGCAGTGGAAACTCATATCTCCGAGGGTGGAGCACAGGGACGGGCTCTTTTACGGAGAGTCTCTTGACATTACGATTACCGAAAGCGGCGACAAGGTCACAAGGATCAGCGCCGATAAGGGCGTATTCACAAGAGCCAACAACGATATTGAAATGACGAGCGCGGATGCCGAGATGACAGAGAAAGACAAGGTATACGACCTCAGGGCGGGCAGGGTCGAATTCAAAGCTGCAAAGGAACTCTGGAGTTTTTTCAAAGGCGTGATGCTTACTGACGGCAAGATCACGGTCGAAGGCAAAGAGGGCACCTATGATGCCAGAAGCGGAGAATGCACAGTAACAGGCGGAGGAGTCGTAACGTGGAAAGAATAAAAAAAACGTACAGGTACGGACCATTACGGGTCATTTCGCTTGCACTCATCCTTGCATGTACATTTTTTCTTACGCCCCTTTATGCCGAAGATGACCGCGACGAGGTGCATATTGACGCAGACAGCGTGGTCTACCAGGAGAACACGGGGATAGCCACGGCAGACGGGAATGTCAAGGTGCGCAGCAAGACGATGAGGCTCTTTGCTCCGCATGTCGAATACAACAGCAACAGCCAGCTAGTAGAGGCTTCTTCCGACGAGAGGGGAAAGGTCGACCTTTTCTCGGGGCCGGACAGGCTTACAGGTGAACATCTGACTTACAGCCTTGAGACGAGAAGGGGAGTCCTGACCGATGCCTCGGGCAAGATGGAAGCCCTCTTCATGCAGGGAAACGATGTACGTGTCATGCCCATGGAGGATGCGGTAAAGTTCGGAGTCCTGAAGTCACGGCCCAAAAAGAAGAAGACTGACGCGGAAGACGAGCAGATCACCGAATGGCTGAACGTCACAACGACCACATGTGACTTTGAGAAGCCCCACTACAGGCTCAAATCTAAAAAAGTCGTCATAATACCAAACAAAAAAATGATAATAAGACGCCCAAGGGTGTACATAGGCGAGAAATGTATCTTCACATATCCCTTTGACTACGTCGCAAGGCTTGGGCCGAGGGAGCAGAGCCTCCTTCCCTATTTTGCTTATGATTCCAACAAAGGCATGGGCGGAGGGCTTAAAGGATATGTGGATCTCGGGACAGTCGGAGAACTGAACGTCAATGCGATATACTGGTCGGACAACATGTGGGAGGCCAGGCTACATTTCAGGAGGGAGATCCTTCAGGACCTTTCGGTCTTTATGGAGTCGAACCGCCTATATGACTCTGATTCTAAAGAGATCATGTGGCGTCCTAAGTGGGGGCTTGAGTACAACGCGCCGAACGGATGGAGGGCCGTACTCTACCAGGCCCAGAGGGAACTGATAGAGACTGAAATGAGGCCTGGGCAGGAACAGCGCTTTAACGTATGGACCGACCCTGAATTCGGCATATATTCTCCCTGGTACGGTGATGCTTCAGATTGGGGGAGGATAAGGTTCTTCGGGATCTACGGGCGTTATCAGGACAACCTTGCTACCGTACAGCCGTGGAGGGAGAGGATACTTTTCGGGACTGAGATGACAGGCTCTCCCGATGTGGGGGACTTCTTCTTCAAGCCCTTCTACGGAGCCAGATATGTCTACCACACGTACGAGGGAGGAGACCAGACCCAGGATATCATCGACCGCTGGCTGGGCGTCAGGTGGAAAATCGGCGATTTCAGCTTCAGTTCAATGTACTTCAGGAGGTGGGCCGACGGATCATCACCCCTTGCGTGGGACAGGTATGCAGACAACGAGAACTTTTACCAGACCGTCTCCTTCCCCCTTCCGTTCGGGGCTTCCTGGGAAAAGTGGACCTTCTCTGTAACTGCTGCCTATGACAATATTTCGCGGGAGATAGCCTCCATGCGTTACTCCTTAAACTACAACAAGCACTGCACCACGTGGCACCTATGGATAAGGGACAACAAGGCGGGAGACGAACTGACGGCGGGGATATTCTTCTACATCAACGCTTATCCGGAATATAAAATTGGTGTAGAATCTGAGACGAATTCAGAGGCCACCAAAAAGAGTTTCTAAAGAGGGTTTGATCGATATGAAAATTGTTGTAGCATACGGCGGAACAAGTCCCGAGCGGGAAGTGTCACTGAACTCGGGCAAGGCGGTTTGCGAGGCCCTTTCTGAGAGAGGGCACTCTGTGGTATTGGAAGATGTCCACTCACCAAGGGCATTTGTGGAGAAATGGCACAGCTTCGGAGCTGACGGTGTTTTTATCGCCCTTCACGGGGACTGGGGGGAGGACGGCCGTTTCCAGACATGCCTTGACGCATACGGCATTCCTTACACCGGTTCAGGCCCTGAGGCATGCATGTTTGCAATGGACAAGACTGTAGCTAAGCTCCTCTTTTCCATAAATGGCATCCCGCTGGCTGATGGGACTGTTATACACAAAGGGGAGTATCCGGGTCCACGAGAGAGAGATATGCTCTCAAAGTACGGCGCCCTGATAGTCAAGCCGAACAGCGGCGGAAGCACTGTAGGGGTCACGAAGGCGGAGACGTTTGAAGAACTCAGGGCAGGGATAGATTCATGCTGGAGTGCTTACGGATCGGAGGACAAAGCCCTGGTGGAAGAGTACATCCCGGGCAGGGAGATCACTGTCCCCGTATGGGAGAGGGAAGCCGGCGAAGTCATTGCACTCCCCGCGATAGACATCAGGCCCAAAGTTGGTTTTTATGATTACAGAAACAAATATACCAGCGGCTGCACCGAGTACATCTGCCCCGCGCAATTTCCGGCGGAACTCTCGCAGAAAATAGGGGAGCTTGCGGTCCTTGCCCACAAGAGCCTTGGCTGCAGGTCATACAGCAGGGTAGACCTCAGGGTCACTGAAGAGGGGAAGCCCTATGTGCTCGAAGTCAACACCGCCCCGGGGATGACGGCAACAAGCCTTGTCCCGAAGTCAGCAAGGGCCTATGGCCTCGGGTTCGGCGAATTCCTTGAGAGCGTCATCAGGGTCTCTTTCGGCGTAAAGAGAAGGTTTTAAGCATCAGGCCCAATGGGCCTACCGGCCCCTGTAAAAGGATCGGAGCCGCGGAAAAAGAAAAAAGATCAGGCTTACTTAAGCCTGATCTTCATTATTTTAAGATGTCTTATTCCCCTTGGAGTCCTGACCATCACTTCATCGTCGGCTTTTTTGCCCGTTATGGCCATTCCGACCGGACTTGCCGCGGAGATCCTGTTTTCCTTAATGTCAGCTTCCTCGGTGCCTACAAGGGTATAGATGTAGGTTTTTTTAAGATCCAGATCCTTGAGCGTTACCGTCGTGCCCAGGCTGACTGAGCTTGTGTCGACGTCCTCTGCGTCTACGACCTTAGCCTTACTGAGCTGGTAATCAAGCCAAAGGACCCTGTTCTCAAGCTTTTCCTGCTCTTCCTTAGCCGCGTGATACTCAGCGTTCTCACTTAGGTCGCCGAACCCTCTCGCTTCCTGAAGCTTTGCGGCTATCTCTGCCCTGCCGTCTCCCCGCAGTGCCACTAGTTCCGCTTTCAGTTTGTCATATCCTTCGCGTGTCATTATTACTTTGTCGTCATATGCCTTTGTTGCTGCCATGTGACCAAACACCACCTAAGTCGAAATACTCCTGTGCGGAGAGCATTTTAGCAGAAAGAGTTATAAATATCAAATAGATGTTATAAGAGAATCTATTGCCGGTGCCGTACGGCGGCATCCCTTGCCCATGACCTTTCCGACCACAGCCTTTCCGCGACCGGGGCCCACTCTTCGGAACGCTCCCTGCATTTGGAAGTGAGGTTTCTTACCTCTTCCGGCCTGTCAATATATGTGGAACGGGCTCCTGACTCCTCGACCATCGAAGCCAGATTGTCCGGCTGATCCAGCAGAGGACAGGGACGCAGGAGGTTTTCACAGAAAGGCTGCCTGGTCCTGTACTGCATGAAGAGAGGCGATCTGTAAGCGTCAAGCAGGCTTTTGTTTCTGATGTTGGAGTCGGAATAGTGTATGAACGCGCATGGTTCGATGTCGCCGTTTGCGTTTATATGGAGATATCTTCTCCCCCCGGCAATGCATCCCCTGACGTATTCGCCGTCATTCCAGAAATCCATCGTAAAGATCGGCTTGGTTCTTCTGAAAGAACGTATTTGCCTGTACATGAATTCACGCTGCTCCGCGCTTACCATAAGGTCTTTCACAGCGTTTTCGCCTATTGGGATATAAGTGAAGAGCCATGCGAACTTAGCGCCCATCTCTACCATGTGATCGAAGAACTCTTCGCTGCCTAACGAAGAGATGTTCCTGCTCGTATAACAGCATGATATGCCAAACGGAAGTTTTTTCTCCTTAAAGATCTTCATGGCATTTTCGACAGATCTGTATGTGCCGGACCCCCTGCGGAAGTCGGTCTCCTCTTCGAAGCCCTCGATGCTCAGCGCAGGAACGAAGTTCTTTGTCTCAAGCATTTTGTCAGCGAAGGAGCTGTCGATAAGGGTGGCGTTTGTGAACGCCATGAAGAGGCAGTCATCATGTTTTTTGCATAGATAGAGTATGTCATCTTTTCTTAGGAGAGGCTCGCCTCCGCTGAAAAGATAGGTATATGTGCCAAGCTCTTTACCTTCCCTGACTATCCTGTCAAGGATCTTCCTCTCCAGCTGCATGGAGCTTCCGTAATCCGCCGCCCAGCATCCTTTGCAGCGGAGGTTGCAGGCGCTCGTGGGATCCATAAGTATTGCCCATGGTACGTTGCAGTCGTACTTTGCCTCGTTTTCCGCACGCCTGTTGAAGCCGGTTATTGCCGAGTTCAATATGAAGTTGGTGAAGAGTTTCTTTCTTACATCGGGGTCTATGTCCGAATAGAGGCTTTTGATGAATTTGAACCAGATGTTCTGAGGGTCTGAGGCAATTCTTTCCAGTGCAGGATAGGCTGCCGAATAAATTCCTTTTCTGTCAAACAGCTTTACCCAGTTCACAGCTTTGGGTATATTTTTTTCAGGATCGTTTTCGAGGTACGAGAGGGCGGCCTTAACGCCCATTTTTTCTGCGTATTGCTTCATGTTAAATGCCATAGTGCTCACTCCTTTGTATCTGCGCAAAGCCCCGTATATGCCATGCAGACCCCAACCGGATAAGAACTCGGACACCGTCATGCTGACCATAATTTTAAATCTCGTCAATTTATAAGTCAAATCATGTATAATAGGACATCAGCTATAGATCTCACTGATACTGGCTTGACAATTATAATAAGTAGATGTATAAACGCACACGAAAATCTTTATTTTTGCAAGGCGATGACAGGGATAGTAAGGGACAAGCACCATCACAGAGAGGGGATCCCGGTTTTTCCGGCGCTGAAAGATCCCGGATGTTCTTACCCCGAATACCACCCTTGAGCCGGTGCCGAAGCTGAAACAGATAAGGCATCAGGGTGCGCCCTGGACAGCGCGTATGAGGGCTTTTCCCGGATGGGAAGGCTGAATCGGAGTGGAATCGCGGATCATACCGCCTCCTGTAGAAGTACAGGGGCGGTATTTTTTTAAGGAGGAATCAAAATGGGAGTTATCGAAAAATACGCAGAACTTCTTCCTGTAACGGATAAGACCCCCCGGATAACACTGGGGGAGGGCAGCACTCCGCTTGTCCATCTCGACAGGATAAGCAGAGAGATGGATATTGATCTGTGGGGCAAGCTTGAAGGCTGCAATCCCTCGGGCTCATTCAAAGACAGAGGAATGGTCATGGCGGTGGCAAAAGCACTGGAGTCAGGCGCCAAAGCGCTGGTATGCGCATCTACCGGCAACACATCCGCTTCTGCGGCAGCTTACGCTGCTGCTGCGCAGATCCCGTGCTTCGTCCTCCTTCCCGCCGGAAAGGTCGCCCTTGGCAAGCTTGCACAGGCACTGATGTACGGAGCCAAAGTAATAGCTGTGAAAGGAAACTTTGACAGGGCGCTTGAAATGGCCAGGGAAGCCGCCGATACAAAAGGATTCGCAATAGTGAATTCCGTCAATCCATACAGGCTATGGGGACAGAGGAGCGGGGCGTGGGAAGTCTGTGACGTTCTTGGATCTGCTCCGGACTGGCACGCCATCCCTGTCGGCAACGCGGGGAACATCAGCGCTTACTGGGCAGGCTACAGACAGTATGAAGAGATGGGTAAGATAAAGGCACTGCCCAGGATGATGGGTTTCCAGGCTGCGGGCGCCGCGCCTCTGGTCACAGGAGAGCCCTGTCCCATGCCGGAAACACTGGCCACGGCCATCAGGATAGGAAATCCTGTGAGCGCGCACCTTGCCAAAGATGCGGTAAGGGGATCGGGAGGAGAGTTTAACTCCGTCACAGACGAAGAGATACTCTCTGCACAGTATTACCTTTCATCAAAAGGCGGCATCTTCGCGGAACCCGCATCATGCGCGCCTCTCGCCGGACTTCTTAAGCTAAAGAGGCAGGGACGCCTGCCTAAGGACATAAAGGTCGTCATGGTCCTTACCGGCAACGGGCTCAAAGATCCCGATACAGCGATGTCTCAGGTCGGAAGGCCCATAGAGATCGGAGATTCTCTTGATGAACTCCTGGAGGTGATGAAAGGTTGATCCCACTCATCACCCTGAGGGTACCCGCCACAAGCGCAAACCTGGGATCGGGTTTTGACACGATAGGCATGGCGGTCTCCCTTTACAACATATTTAAAGTGATGGAACTCCTGCCCGAAAATGAGTACAGGATCGAGGCTCACGGCGAAGGAGCCAGAGAGCTCTCCGACCCTTCAGCCAACCTTGTGGTCAGGGCATACGAAGAGGCCTGCAAAAGATGGGGTGTGAAAGGCCCCGGATTATCGCTCTGGTGTCATAACATCATCCCCCTTTGCCGCGGCCTCGGAAGCTCTGCCGGTGCGGTCGTGGCCGGTGTGCTTATAGCAAAGCACCTGACGTGCCATGATGCGGGCGAGGAAGAGCTTCTCAGGACTATGACGATGATAGAGGGGCATCCGGATAATGTAGCGCCATGTTTTCTGGGAGGCATGGTGGTAAGCTGCTGGGACGGAGATGATCTGAGGTATGTCAGGCTCCCCGCTCTTCCTCCGGAAGTTCTCTGCGTTGTCGCAGTTCCCGACGAGAGGGTGAAGACATCCGATGCAAGAAAGGCCCTTCCCAAACAGGTTCCCTTCGAAGACGCCGTATTCAATCTCGGAAGGGCGGCCCTGCTTACCGCTGCGTGGGCAACAGGCAAATGGGAATACCTCAAATGGGGCATGGATGACAGGCTCCATCAGCAGTACAGAAGCAAGCTGTTCAGCGGCGGAGAGGTCATCTTCTCACGGGTACGCGATCTGCCGGAATGTCTGAGTGTCGCGATAAGCGGTTCGGGCCCGTCCGTAATAGCGCTGGTCAACGGCCCAACTCAAAGGGTCGCCGAGGCGATGTGCAAGACGTTTACGGAGCACGGGGTAAGGTCACAGTTCTTTGTGCTTGACAGCAGCGCGCACGGGCCGCAGGTGGCGGTAGACATGGGGCTTAAGGATGCGGTCAGCGAAGTATGGAGGCGCAAATAATGAATTACGCGGAACTCCCTCTGACTGTACTTAAATTCGGCGGGACCTCCGTAGCGGGACCCGAAAGGATGAGGCATGTCGCCCAGATAGTGAAAAAAGTCCGCGACAGCGGGTACAGGGTAGCCGTAGTCGTATCCGCAATGGGCAACATGACTGACGACCTTCTGGCTCTCGCGAAAGACGTCGCTAACACAAACAACGGGCGTGAGATGGACCAGCTCCTGGCCACGGGAGAGCAGCAGAGCGTGGCTCTGCTTGCCCTCGCACTGCAGAAGTTTGGGCTCGCGGCGCAGTCGTTCACCGCGCTTCAGGCGGGTATAAAAGCTGAGGGCTTCCCGATGGAGGGCAGGATATACAGCATCGAGCCCAAGAACGTCGAAAGAGCGCTCAACGAGGGTATAGTGGCAGTCATCACAGGTTTCCAGGCCATTACAGACAGCGGGGACGTCATAACCCTCGGAAGGGGGGGCTCTGACCTGTCAGCAGTAGCGATAGCCGGAGCTCTCGGTGCCGAATCCTGCCAGCTGCTAAAGGATGTCAGGGGCATTATGACGGGAGATCCAAGAGTGGTCAAAAAACCCGTAAAGATCGACAGGATTGGTTTTGAAGAGTGCATGGAGATGGCTGTTCAGGGGGCGAACGTCCTTCAGGCGCGAAGCGTTGAAATGGCGGCCCGTTATAACATCCCGCTCTATGTGGGTTCAAGTTTTTCAGAAGAGGAGGGTACCTGGGTGATGAGCAATCCGGTAACAGAAGGTCTTATAATAAAAGCTGTGGTGCACGATTCAGAGGTGGCAAAGGTGGTCCTGCTGGGAGTCCCGGATATCCCAGGCGTGGCCGCGCGCCTTTTCAGCAGCCTGGCCAAAAACGGTGTGGGCGCTGAAATGATAATCCAGAACAACATGAGGGGCGGAGTAAACGACATCGGTTTTCTCGTCAAAAAGGCAAACCTTGAGACCGCCATACAGGTATCGCGTGAAATATGCAGGGAGATCGAGGCGCAGGGGGTCTCCTTTGACACCGAGATAGCGAGGGTGACGATCGTTGGCGCGGGGATAGCAAACCATCCCGAGATCCCTTCGAAGATGTTCACGATCCTGGCAGAAGAGGGGATCAACATAGAGATGATCGCTTCCACGGCCCTGGCGCTTACATGCATAGTGGGCTCCAACAGGGCGAAGGACGCCGTCAAGGCCCTCCATGAACACTTTATCGAGGAGGCGTCATTCTAAATGGAGAAAATGAGATCCGTAGCGATCCTAGGAGCAACGGGGCTTGTCGGCAGGGAGATGATCAAGACCCTTGAAGAGAGGGACTATCCTGTTTCGAGGCTTATTCCGCTGGCATCGCCGAGATCTGCCGGTACGAAGGCAGTTTTCAGGGGGGAAGAGATAACTGTCGAGGCAGTCTCTGAAAATTCTTTCAGAAATGTTGACATAGCGCTCTTTTCCGCCGGCGGATCGACCTCACGTAAGTGGGCTCCTGCAGCAGCCGATTCGGGCTCCGTGGTCATAGACAACAGCTCCGCCTGGAGGATGGATCCAAAAGTCCCTCTAGTGGTTCCTGAGGTAAACCCCGGGGACGTCTTGGAACACAGGGGGATAATAGCCAACCCCAACTGTTCGACGATACAGGCAGTCGTGGCACTATGGCCACTTCATAAAGAGGCCGGCCTCAGATATGTAAATATCAGCACCTACCAGTCTGTCGCGGGCACCGGCATGAAGGCCGTACAGACCCTCAGGGACCAGTCTGAGGCCGTCCTTCGGGGTGAGAGCGCGCCGGACGACGGAGTCTATCCTCATCAGATAGCCTTCAACCTCCTGCCTCACATAGGGGCATTTGATGATGAGGGAATATCGGAAGAAGAATGGAAGATGGTCAACGAATCGCGCAAGATAATGCACCTGTCCGGACTGAAAGTCAGTGGAATAACGGTAAGAGTTCCAATATTCCGTTGCCATGGGGAGAGCATCACCGCCCAGTTCGAGAAGGAGCTTTCGCCCTGCAGGGCCAGGGAGGTCCTCCGCTCCGCGCCGGGAGTGGCAGTGGAAGACGATCCCCAAAACGCGCTCTATCCCATGCCCGTAAGCGGCGCAGGTAAAGATGCGGTCTATGTGGGAAGGATAAGGAGAGACACAGGACTCGACAACGCGGTCTCAATGTGGGTCGTATCCGACAACCTCCGCAAGGGGGCTGCGCTCAACGCCGTGCAGATAGCGGAACTGCTGTAGCATACCCGGAACTTAAAGCAGGACGAATACAGACAGGTCCTTCTTCGCTCAGGAAGAGGGCCTCTTTTTTCTGCTTATTTCTTTTTGCTGTCTCCGGATAGCGTCTTGTCTGAAGAAGTAGTAATATTAAAAAGGGAAGCTGTTTCATTAAAGAAAGGATGAATATTATCATGGACTACGCATTAGAATCCTTAAAGCTTCATGAAAAGTGGAAAGGAAAGATCGAGGTAATTTCTACAGTTCCTGTAAAAACGAAGGAAGATCTATCCCTTGCCTACACGCCTGGGGTCGCGCAGCCGTGTCTCGAGATCCAGAAGGACATAAGTAAAAGTTATGAATTGACAAGGCGTCATAACCTCTGCCTGGTCGTAACTGACGGAACAGCAGTCCTCGGCCTGGGAGACATCGGTCCCGAAGCTGGAATGCCGGTAATGGAGGGCAAATGTGTCCTTTTCAAATCGTTTGGTGATGTAGATGCCTTTCCCCTCTGTATCAGAAGCAAAGACGTCGATGAGATCGTTGATACTATTGCGCTCATCTCAGGAAGTTTCGGCGGCGTCAACCTCGAAGATATATCGGCACCGCGCTGTTTTGAAATAGAAAAAAAACTCAAAGAGAGATGCGACATCCCGATATTCCATGATGACCAGCACGGGACAGCGGTGATCACACTCGCCGGACTGGTCAATGCCCTTAAAGTGGTCGGGAAAAAGAAGGAGAACGTCAAAATAGTGGTCAACGGTGCCGGAGCGGCGAGCATCTCAATTACCAGGCTCCTTTTAAGCGACGGTTTTCCTGACATAACTTTGTGTGACCGCGCGGGGATCATTTACGAAGGCAGAGCAAACGGCATGAACTGGATAAAAAATGAAATGGCCCAAAAAACCAACAGGTCCGGGAAAAAGGGGACTTTGGCGGATGCTATGACAGGGGCTGATATTTTTATCGGTGTCTCGGCTCCCGGGACAGTTACACAAGAAATGGTCCGGTCAATGTCCGACAAGGCGATCGTTTTTGCCTGCGCCAATCCTACTCCGGAAATTTTCCCGGATGAGGCAAGAGAAGCTGGTGCCGCAGTGATAGCAACAGGAAGAAGCGATTTTCCAAACCAGATAAACAACGTTTTGGCCTTTCCCGGGATATTCAGGGGGACATTCGACGTACGGGCCGGCGACATAAATGACGCTATGAAGATAGCGGCTTCAAGAGCCCTCGCAGGTCTTATCCCGGACGAAGAACTCTCAGCCGATTACATCATCCCGGCTGCTTTTGACCCGAGAGTCGGCAAGGCTGTCGCAGTGGCAGTGGCACAGGCTGCAAGGGAAAGCGGCGTCGCAAGGATATAAATATATTTTTGTCCGAAGCGGTTGGACAATGGCGGTTGGACAACGATAGATAATGTCCCAGAAAACCAAGTTTTTGGGGACATGCGCTATAAATGCGAAAATAATCGGAAAAGTGAGTGATGGATGTGTTTATAAACCTTGAAACAGCACAGGAATTGCTCGGCAGATACGGCAGCCCTCTTTACGTTTACAGCGAAAAGATCCTGCGGGAGAGGTGCCGTGATCTGCTCACTGCATTCCGCGGAAGGATCACACCCAGTTATTCCGTCAAGGCCAACACGAACCCGTCGCTTTTGAAGATCATTCGCGGGGAGGGGCTGAGTGCAGATGCGATGTCGCCCGGTGAAATATTTGTCCTGGAAAGATCCGGATTCGGCGCCAAAGAGATCTTCTACATAGGAAACAACGTCTCACGTGAAGAGATGAGCTGCTGTATCGAGAGAGGGATACTCGTCAGCGTAGATTCGCTCTCCCAGCTTGAACAGTTCGGCATGATATCTCCCGGGAGCAGAGTCGCTGTAAGGTTCAACCCCGGGACCGGGGCCGGACACTGCGACAAGGTCATCACGGCCGGCCATAATACAAAATTCGGCGTACAGCGGGAATTCTGCCCGGAGGTAAAAAAGATACTTGAAAGATACAGCCTTAGACTGGCTGGCATAAACCAGCACATAGGCTCCCTTTTCCTTGAGCCGGCCCCCTATGTCGATGCAGCGGGGTCGCTCCTTGATATGGCAGCCGAGCACTTCCCGGGCCTCGAATTCATCGATTTCGGGGGAGGTTTCGGCGTTCCGTACAGGTCCGGAGAAAAGAGACTTGACCTCGCTGAGCTGGCCCGCATGATGTTTGAGAAGATCGACTCCTTCCTTCAGAAATACGACAATAAAGAGGTACGCTTCAAATGCGAACCCGGCAGGTACATATCGGCCGAATGCGGAGTCCTGCTCGGGACCGTACATGCCGTCAAGACGAATTACGGCAAATGCTACGTCGGCACCGACATAGGCTTCAACGTGCTGATGAGGCCTGTGCTCTACGGCTCGTACCACGAGATAGAAGTGCTCTCCTCCGACAGACCGGAGAACGGCATGACAGAGGCCACGATAGTGGGGAACATATGCGAGAGCGGTGACATCCTGGCCTCCGACAGGGAGATCGGTCCCGTTTCCGAAGGCGACATCATCGCTGTGAAGAACGCCGGGGCATACGGCTATTCAATGGCGTCGAACTACAACTGCAGACTCCGCCCGGCAGAGGTCCTTATTTCAGAGGACGGGGCCGAGAGGCTCATCCGTAAGGCGGATACGCTCGAAAGCCTCATGGCGAACTTCTGACCGTTCGCCGAACATCACTGACAGGGGAGGCACACCATGTACTCAGAAGAAATGACATTGGCCAGAATGGTGGAGAGGAGACGGGATCTCCACAGGTACCCTGAAACAGGATGGGCTGAATTCAGGACTACATCGAAGATAGCTGAAGCGCTGGCCGGTGCCGGAATGGATATCCGCTTCGCCGGTGATCTCGTCGATCCCGAATACGTAATGGGACGCGGAGCGGATACCGAAGCTCAGACAGAGAGAGCCATCCGGCAGGGAGCTTCCCCGGATCTCATAAAAAAAATGAAGGGGCTGACCGGCCTTGTTGCTGAGATAGAGACAAGAAGACCCGGACCATTGACTGCGATACGTTTTGACATTGACAGCGTGGATACCACAGAGACGGAGGATCCGGAGCATTTGCCGGTCATCTGCGGTTTCAGGTCGGTGAACAACGGCAGCATGCATGCCTGTGCGCATGACGGCCATGCCGCTGTAGGGATGACCCTGGCAGAGGTCATTTCAGCCGAAAGAGACTCTCTCAGAGGAAAAATACGCTTCATCTTCCAGCCTGCGGAGGAGGGCGCGAGGGGCGGATACGCATTCCTGAAGGCCGGGTCAGTCGATGACGCCGACTATTTCCTGACGCTGCACCTCGGACTCGGCAATCCGACCGGGACAGTCTTCGGAGGGACTGACGGGTTTCTGTACTCGACAAAGATCGATGCTGACTACAAAGGTGTCGGTGCCCATGCAGGCGCCGAACCCCAGAAGGGGAGAAACGCCCTTCTGGCCGCCGCCTCCGCCGCGCTCAGCATCCACGGCATCCCGCCCTCTTCAGACGGCCTTGTCAGGACCAACGTCGGTGTGCTTAATGCCGGAGACGGCAGAAACGTCGTCCCCCCAAACGCGCACATGAAGATAGAGACAAGGGGAGCGACTGAAGATGCCGCTCTCTACATATACCGGGCAGTCATGAGGATCCTGAACGGCGCTGCCGAGATGTACGATGTAAAACTGACCACCCGGAAGTGCGGTGAGGCCATAAGCGCAAGCAGCGACCCCGATCTGGCCCGGACCGTAATGGAAGCCGCAGCCAAAGTAAGGGGAGTAAACAGGAGAGAACTGATACAGCCGATGGCCGGAAGCGACGACGCCTGCTGGCTGATGAAAAGGGTACAGGAGAGGGGCGGCAAAGCCACCTATATAGGCATCGGAGCAGACACAAAAGCAGGCCACCACAACGATCATTTCGACTTCGACGAGAACGCGATGGGCATAGCACTGGGAGTGCTTTACAGGACTGTTTTTTTGCTGAATGGCAAAAAAACGGCTGAGCGGTCGTAATATACCGTCAAACAATCGTCAAACGTGGTCAAACTGTCGTCAAACGGTCGTAGTGGCCAAGGGGCAGGGTCGGGGAATTGCGGCGTGGGTCATGCCGCGGAGAATTTGCAGCTGAGAAACGCTGCGGAGCGAGCAAATTCTCCAGCGGCCGAAGGATGCGAATTCACCGCAGCCAGGAGGCTGCAAATTCCCCGGCGGGCGACCTGGCCGCCAGCCTTCCAAAGCCAGCTCTGCCAGCCGCAATTGGGGCAGATCGGAGATGATAGCGACGCAACATGCAGTGGACCCTCGCGAAGGCGTATTGGGCATACGTCTAAGCGAGAGTCCGCAAATGTTGCTAAGCTAGGGATTCGAGATGCCCCAAATTGCCGCAATTGGGATTTAGAGCGAGTGATAACGACGCAACGCGCAGCGGAGTCACACAAAGGCGTATATCAATACGTCGAAGTGTGGCTCCGCAAGCTTTGCTAAGTTAGCGCCGCTATAAATCCCAATTGCCCTATTGTAGGGTGCAAACCTTACCATCCGCCCCAGCAACCACTATCCTGTCCCCTGCTATTGCGGGTGAGGTCAGTACGTCGGCGTTGAAGGGGGCCCTCCAGACTACGCTGCCTGTCTTTCCGTCAAGGCAGACCAGGACGTCGCTGTTGGTCCCGAAGAAAATCTTCCCTGAAAACGCGGCCGGGGATGAGTAGACGGACTCATTGGCCTTGTATTTCCAGACCGGTGATCCGGTAAGCGCGTCAAGCGAGGTGACCCACCCCCTGATGTTGCCGAATACTACCCTTCCGTCCTCGACAAGGGGGGAGGTCTCGATCTGCGCCTTTGAGTCATAGTTCCATATGACCGCCTGATGCTTGATCCTCGCGCAGTAGATCTTCCCGTCCTGGCTTGTGAAGTAGAGATGGCCGTCTTTAACGGCAGGCGCGGAAACTATCGGTCCTCCGACTACGGCACGCCACCTTAGCTTTCCGGAGGCGGCATCCAGGGCGAAGAGCTTGCCCTCATCGTTGCCGACATAGACCACTCCCCCGGATACAGCAGGGGATCCCTGCACCGCCCGCTCCGTCTTGTACCTCCACTTCTGCCAGCCTGTCTTTATGTCAACGGCATAGACAAAGCCGTCGTTTGAGCCGAAGTAGACGATTCCGTCAGCGACTGCCGGGGAGGAATGTATGCTGTTGTGAGTCGTGAATTTCCATATCATCTTCCCGGTATCTGCGTCCAGGCAGTACATCCTGCTGTCGTAGCTCCCTGCGAAAACTTTGCCGTCAGCTATGGCGGGGGAGGATACGACCCAGTTGCCTGTGGGGAAGGTCCATTTGATCTTTCCGGAATAAAGATCCATTGAGTAGATGTTGCCGTTATTGGATCCGAATATTATCGAATCGTTGAAGATCGCAGGCGAAGACCTGACGGCATCGGGGATCTTTACGGTCCAGTCCTTTCTCCCGGCGAGATCTGCGCCGGCGGCAATGTCGGCGGCATTCCCGGTCCTGCGGATGTTTGCGCGGAACATCGGCCAGTCCTGCGCCGAAGCCGGGAGCTGCAGTGCGAGTGTCAGAAACAGCAGACATACGGTAATGTTCAGTTTTATACGGTCCAATCTATATTGCCCCTCTCGGAATTGATATTGACAGGATAAACTCTTTTACGGATTTTTCCATCGTAAAAAAGAATGATTGATAAAGAGGTGCTTTTTCGGCTAGAATATACTGCTGACTGAAGGAGTGACAGAAATGATCCTCGATAAGATCCGAAATTTTAGCATAATAGCCCACGTCAACCACGGCAAGTCGACGCTTGCCGACCGTCTCCTTGAGGAGACGGGTACGATCGACGGCAGGAACATGAAGGCTCAGCTGCTCGACATGCTTGAACTTGAGCGGGAGCGCGGCATAACAATCAAGCTTGTCCCTGTAAGGATGAACTACACTGCCGGGGACGGACGGGAATACATCCTCAACCTCATTGACACTCCCGGTCACGTCGATTTTACATACGAGGTGTCGCGTTCACTGGCTGCGTGCGAGGGCGCCGTCCTGGTCGTCGACGCCGCTCAGGGTGTCGAGGCCCAGACTGTCGCGAACAGCTACCTTGCGATAGACCTTAACCTCGAGCTTATCCCCGTCCTCAACAAGATAGACCTCCCTTCGGCGCAGCCCGACAGGGTGAAAAAAGAACTGGAGGATATCATAGGGATAAACGCCGACGACGCAGTCAGCGTAAGCGCAAAGACAGGAGAGGGGATAGCGGACCTCCTTGAGCGGATAGTACGTGATGTCCCCGCGCCGTCGGGTGATCCCGATGCCCCCCTACAGGCCCTTATCTTTGACTCGGTATATGACAACTACAAGGGTGTCATTTGCTATGTAAGGGTCGTCAACGGCACCCTCCAGCCCGGAAAGAACATAAGGTTTATGGCGACAGGCCGTGACTATGAGCTTGACGAGGTAGGGATATTCAGGCCCGACATGGTCAAGGTCTCGGAGCTGGGGCCGGGCGAGGTCGGATACATCGCCGCGAGTGTCAAGTCCATAGAAGAGGCCCGCGTGGGCGATACCATCACAGAGGCAAGGCGTCCGGCAACGGTCCCGCTGCCGGGGTACAGAAAGGTGAAGCCCGTCGTTTTCTGCGGATTCTACCCCGTGGAAAGGGAGGACATAAACCAGCTGCGGGAGGCCCTTGAAAAACTGCAGATCAACGATTCGGCGATCAGCTTTGAACCGGAGAACTCCGCCGCGCTGGGCTTCGGATTCCGCTGCGGCTTCCTTGGCCTGCTCCACATGGAGATAGCGAAGGAAAGGCTCAGCAGGGAGTTCGGCGTCGATCTGGTCGCAACAGCCCCCAACGTCGTATACCAGATAGTGCTGACCAATCAGGATATAATAGAGGCGCATAAGCCTTCGGACTTCCCGGAACAGGTCAAAACCGAGGAGATAAGGGAGCCTTTCATCAAGCTGACGATATTTATCCCGGAACAGTTTGTCGGTGCCGCCATGCAGCTCTGCCAGGACAAGAGAGGCACTTATGTCAGCATGGACTACATAACGCCCGAAAGGGTGAGGCTCACTTACGACATGCCGCTTGCGGAATTCATACTCGACTTCCACGACAAGCTCAAGTCGTGCACAAAGGGTTATGCCTCCCTCGACTACGACCACATAGGCTTCCGGACGGCCAACCTCGTCAAGGTGGACCTTCTTCTGCAGGATGAGCCTGTGGACGCCTTCTCCTTCATCTGTCACGCTGACCAGGCATACCACAGGGGGCATGCAGTTGTAGGGAAGCTCAAGGAACTCATACCGAGGCAGCTTTTTGAGATACCCGTACAGGCTGCGGTAGGGAAAAAGGTCATCGTAAGGATGAACATAAAAGCAGTCAGGAAAGACGTTCTCGCAAAGTGCTACGGGGGGGACATAACCAGAAAACGGAAACTGCTGGAAAAGCAGAAAGAGGGCAAGAAGCGCATGAAGCAGGTGGGGAGGGTCTCGATACCTCAGGAAGCCTTCCTCGCGTTCATGGATGTCACGAAGTCAGAGGAGAAATAATGTCAGGAAACGCAAACCCTTTCGAGCCTCCCGCAGGGGGGCTCTCACTTTATCTTCATGTACCCTTCTGCGAAAGGAAGTGTCCCTACTGCGCCTTTGAGAGCAAGGTCCCTTCAGAAGGTGAGAAAGACCTTTGGCTTGAAATGGTGGAAAGGGAGCTTCATTGGTGGGAAGCGCGGATAGGAAGGCCGTCACTTGCGACATGCTACATAGGAGGAGGTACCCCGACAGTCCTGAGCGGTCCCGAATGGGCCAGGCTCGCTGAGATGCTGGAGAACCACTTCACGTTCGATGCTGATTCAGAGGTGACAGTCGAGGCAAATCCAAACTCCCTCAGCGCAGATCACCTGCTCTTCTGGAGGGAATGGCGCACCACAAGGGTCAGCATCGGCGTACAGAGCTTCGACGATGCTGAACTGGCGCAGCTCGGCAGGCTTCACACCGCCGCGCGGGCCTGCGAGGCGATATCCGCCTCACTCGCGTCAGGCTTTTCAGTCAATGCCGACTTTATGTTCGGGCTTCCCGGACAGACCTTCAGGAACTGGGCCAGGACACTGTCTCAGGCCGCGGCTTCCGGCATAGCGCACATATCCCTCTACCAGCTTACTATCGAACCCGGAACAGAGTGGGGTTCAATGCCGGAGGATGAACTTTCGGACGGCTATCTGCCGTACAGGTGGGGCCAGTGGTATCTGCCATTAAAGGGATTCGGGCAGTATGAGATAGCTAATTTTGCGAAATACGGACATGAAAGCAGGCACAACATAAATTACTGGAAAGAAGGGGACTATCTTGGGATAGGCCCCGGCGCTTCCGGCCACATCAAGGGGTGGCGCTACAAAAACATCTCCGGGCTGAGCAGGTATTCGGGCTCCCTGAAAAAAGGGGCCAGCGCTATAGCTTCGGGTGAGAGGCTCAAGGGAAGCCGCAGGGCTTCAGAAGCGGCTGTGCTGGCACTCAGGATGAAACAGGGGATAGAAAGGGAAGCCTTTGCCCAAAAATACGGTTCCGATGAAGAGTCGCGTATAATCAAACTATTGGAGGCCTTCCCCGAAGACCTGTACTCCGTTTCCGGGAACAGGATATCCCTGACGCCAAAGGGAATGAGGGTCGCCAACAGGATCTGGTCCGAACTGGTTTGATTCCGGGCGCCTGTACATTATAATGTTTCCTGTAGATGGCCGTTGTTCTTTGATTTGATGATCCCATATTTTATCTGACCGCCGGGAGGGGTTCCCCTTGAATGATAAGATCCAGAATGCCATGCGCAATATACCATCGATGGACAAGATCCTTTCGATGCCATGGATAGGCAGGTACGAGGCCGAGATCGGCCGTGATCCTGTTAAATCTGTAATTTCAGGGGTCCTCGACGATCAGAGGGCAAAAATTCTCAAAGATCCCGACACGGCATTTGACAGCGATAAAATTGCAGCTGAAGCGGAAAAGAGACTCAAGACAAGGGCCTATAAAAGCCTGAAGCCGGTCGTAAACGCTACGGGGGTCGTACTTCACACCAACCTCGGAAGATCTCTCCTGGCCAAAGAGGCGATGGAGGCTGTATCAAGTGTGGCAGGGTGCTACTCGACGCTTGAATATTCGCCGGCATCCGGATCCAGGGGGCAGAGAAACGATCATGTGGAGTGGCTCATCTGCCGCCTCACAGGCGCAGAGGCCGCCATAGTTGTAAACAACAATGCCGCAGCCGTCATACTTTCACTCGGGGCGCTTGCGAAGGACAGGGAGACGGTCATCTCCAGAGGGGAACTTGTCGAAATAGGCGGTTCCTTCAGGATCCCCGAGATAATGGCGCTCTCCGGCAGCAGGATGGTCGAGGTCGGGACGACCAACATGACGCATTTCAAGGACTTTGAATCAGCCCTTACCCAAGATACCGCAATGATACTAAAGGTACACCCATCGAACTTCAGCCTGCAGGGCTTTACCTCGTCCGTCCCGCGCGAAGAGCTCGCAAAACTTGCCCATGACAGGGGCCTGATCTTTATGGAAGACCTGGGGAGCGGGATGCTCGTCGATACCGGGACCTCATGCTGCAGCGGGGATCCGACCGTCAGGTCCTGCCTTGACGCAGGGGTGGATCTCGTAACTTTCTCCGGCGACAAGCTTCTCGGAGGACCGCAGGCAGGCGTGATAGCGGGATCGGCTGATCTCATCGGCAAACTTAGAAAATATCCGCTGCTGCGGGCGCTCAGGGTAGACAAGATGACCCTTGCCGCCTTCGAGGCGACACTGAGGCTCTATCTTAAAGGCAATACCGCATCCATCCCGACTTACAGAATGATAAACAGGGACCCTGAAGACATCAGGAGGCAGGCGCTTAGGTTCAGGAGAAAGCTCTCCGCCCTTTTGGGCAGTACGCGCCTGCGCTCCGTAATGCTGGACGTGGTTCCCGTAGAGGACACTGTCGGCGGAGGGTCTTTTCCCGGATCAGTGCTTCCCGGATATGCTGTCTCGCTGAGGCTGCCCGAACTGGGAAGCGCGGGTAAGCTTGCGGAAAAGCTCAGGCTCCTTGAATATCCGGTCATAGCGGGAGCCGGAGGGGACAGGATCATGTTCCATATGCGCACCGTCTCAGAAAGGGACGAAAAGAGGATCCTGGAGGGATTCACGGAACTCTTCGCCATTAACGAAGCAAGGGCTGATAACATTGATTGAGAGAGAATATCCGTTCGTCTTAGGCACAGCCGGACACATAGACCACGGAAAGACCGCGGTCGTGAGGGCACTGTCGGGTGTCGACTGTGACCGGCTTGCTGAAGAAAAAAAGAGGGGCATGACGATCGAGCTTGGATTCGCCCCGCTCGACCTGCCCTCCGGAAAGACCATAAGCATCATTGACGTTCCCGGCCACGAGAAATTCATAAGACAGATGGTCGCGGGGGCGGCAGGCATCGATGCCGTCATGCTTGTCATCGCGGCAGACGACGGTGTCATGCCCCAGACAAGGGAGCATCTTGAGATACTGACGCTTCTTGGCGTAGTGAACGGCATTACCGTCATCAATAAAATAGACCTGGTGGATGAAGAGATGCTTGAACTGGCTAAGGACGACGTCTATTCGCTCACCGCGGGCACCTTCCTGGAAGGCAGGCCGATCATCCTCGTTTCGGCCCTGAGAGGTGACGGCATAGAGGAACTTCTGACAGAAATAGAAAAGATGGTCCTCTCATCAAAGCAGAAGGACAGGAACGGGGCTTTCTTTATGCCCGTAGACAGGGCATTCCATATTTCCGGATTCGGAACGGTCCTTACGGGGACCGCGATAAAAGGATCCGTTTCAGAGGGCGACGAGGTGGAGATAATGCCTGCCCGCCTACCTTCCAAGGTGAGATCTATCCAGGTGCACGGCGAGAACGTCACAACGGCCTATGCGGGACAGAGGGTGGCAGTAAATATATCAGGAACATCCCTCGATAAGGTAGGCAGAGGGGACGTCCTCGCGGCGCCGAACATGTTCTCTGCGACGGGATGCATCGACGTCAGTGTAAGCGTGCCTGCCTCCTTTACCGATCCCGTGGAGCACTGGCAGAGGCTCAGGCTCCATGTGGGGACGACAGACACTGTTGCAAGGATATCTCTCCTTGACAGAGACAGGATACTGCCCGGCGAGAATGCGCAGGCCCAGCTGCTCCCTGAAGAAGAGATAACGGTCAGCAGCGGAGCCCGCTTCATACTCAGGACCTACAGCCCCCTGCGGACGATAGCCGGAGGCATTGTGCTCCTCCCGCTGGGCGGGCGTCCCAAAAGCAAGTCGTCAAAGGCATCCCTTCTCTCGTTCCTCAACGTGATCTCATCCGCAGAGAGCGACAGGGAGCGTTTTGCAGCCCTTATCGACTACAGAGGTATATTGAGCACGGGCGAGGCACTTTCGCTGCTTGGAATGGAGAAAAACGCCCTTGAAAGCGCAGTATCGAGTCTGGATGCAAAGGGCAGGATATATGTGATAAAGACAGGCGAGACATTTTACATCTCTTCGGGCAGGGTCGGCCGTTTTAAAGAGCTGCTTCAGTCGGAACTTAGAAAATTTCACTCCGAACACCCCGAGCGCAAGGGCATGGAGGCTGAGGAGGCAGCAAAATGCCTCTCTGCGGGCGACCCGCGTTTCCTCAGGGAACTGCTGAAGATCTTTCTCAGGGACAAATGGCTGGTCCTTGACGGAGACAGGTACAGGCTTTCAGATTTTGAACCCTTTGACGAGGCCAAATTTTTCTCCGGGGTCTCCGGACTCAGGGAGTTTGTCCTTTCAGCCGGATACTCTATGCCTTCTATCGAAGAGGCGCGCGCGGCCCTCGGCATTTCGGAGAGGGAAATGAGCAGGATCATCACATACCTGAAAGAAAAAAAGGACCTTGCCTTGATCGGGGACGGCTATCTTCTCTTATCCGACATAGAGGAAGACCTGCGGAAAAAACTTGCCGGGATCGGGGGAGAGATAACCCTTGCCGGAGTCCGCGACCTGACTGACAGCAGCAGAAAATATATCCTCCCGATTTTGGAATATTTTGACAGTAAGGGTGTCACGCGCAGAGTGGGTGACAAAAGGCTGCTCCTGAAAAAGTGAGGCCTGTTTGGGTGATGAAAGCTTTGTGCTGTTACAGCCCTGATTGTTTCAATTAGTAAATATTGTTGAAAACTTGATATTTATCTGAAATTGATGTACAATAGTCCGACTATGGGTCGGAGGTGAAGTGTATGGCGCATTCTTTGGATACAATTAGAGAACTTGTGCGTCTGCACAAAGGGTCCCGGATCTTTTACAGAGCCGCGAACGGACGCAGAAAAGTTGAAGAGCGCAACGGGGTCATTCAGGAGACATATCCAAGTCTTTTTACTGTCTATATTGAATCTCAGCAGAGCACAGTATCCTTCAGTTATGCCGATCTCCTTACAAGAGAGGTCGAGGTGCAGCTGGAGTCAAGCGGGGAAAGTCTTTTCTAAACGGTGAGGATCACATGCCCTGGCTTTTGCCAGGGCATGTTTTTTTTGGAGGAACAATTCCGGCAGAGGTGACAGCAATGAATGGATCATACATCAGCCCGGTCAAGATCAACCTGACATTGAGGGTCCTTTCAAGAAGACCTGACGGCTACCATGAAATTATTTCTCTGTTTTGGAAGAAAAAAGGCATAGAAGGGTTGACAATTCAGCCTCATGGCAATGAAAATATAGGTGACATTCTGGATGTCAGGGGCATGAAGATCAGCGGTGAAAATATCCTTTTCAGGGCATTGAAATGGGCGAGGAGCCGCTCTCCCATAATTCCCCCGCTGAGGATGCGCCTGACAAAGGAATTTCCCGCGGGAAGCGGCATAGGAGCCGGCAGCGGCAACGCTGCGGCGCTTCTGATGCACCTAAAGGCTTACTATGACCTTGACATTGAAAACGGCTCTCTCTCTTCAGTAGGGGCCGACATTCCGTTTCTTGCCGGAGATGCCGGCCTTGCCCTGGTCGAAGGGCTGGGAGAGAAGATACGGCCGCAGAGCCCGCTGAAAGGTCTGAGGTGGATCATAGGGTTCCCGTACTGGAGATCTGACACTTCCGCCGCGTACAGGGGGATCGATGATCTTCGCAGGGAAGCGAGGGTATCTCTGTGCCCCGAAGAGTACGAGACGGAAGCCTTTGAGATACTTCGCAAATTGCGGGCGGGTCAGGCCGCAGGTCTCCTGCCCAACGATTTTCTTGAAGTGGTGTCAAAAGGCCGTCCCGAGTACTTCAGGGCCTTTGAAACGGCAGAGAGCTCCGGAGCGCTTGCATGGGGGCTCTCGGGGAGCGGAAGCGCTTTTTTTATGGTATTCGACGACGGAGAACTGAGCAGAAGGGCGATCTCTTTGCTGGATCGGGAAGACTGGGTAATAAAAACAACGGAATTGGAGTGATGCTCAATGAGAGGGCAAAGAACGGAAAGACTTGTAAGGCTTGCAGCCAGGTTTATGCTTACTCCTTCCAAACTTGTCTCGCTGACTGATCTGGCAGGCAAATTCAACGTATCAAAAACTGTGATCAGCGACGATGTCGAAGTGATCAACTCCGCAATGACAGCCGAGGGCTTCGGCCAGATGCAGGTGGACCGGGGCCGCAGCGGAGGCGCGCGGTTCATCCCCCTCTGTACCGGAGAATACAGGGCGAAGATGCTGCAGAACATAGCGGAGACGCTTGCCGACAAAGACAGGTATCTGCCGGGAGGACTCATCTATTACAGCGACCTGATATTTAATCCTGAGATAGCCCTGTCCCTCGGATACGCGATGTCTTCGCTTTTCCCGGGCTCGCAGCCTGACGTCGTGATGACATCTGAGGTCAAAGGGATCCCTGTCGCAATGTTTGCGGCTTACGCAATGGGAGTCCCTCTTGCGGTCTGCAGATTCAGGAACAGGCCCAGTGACGGCTCCGCAGTAGGAGTCCACTACCCGACAGCAAGTGGCGACGTTAAAACGATGTATATCGGCACAAGACAGCTCAAGAGAGGATGCCGCGTACTGATCGTAGATGACTTCATGAGGGGCGGGAGCACTGCTGCGGGAATGCTGCTGATGGCCAAACAGTTTGATGCCGAAGTTGTCGGGGTGGGTATCTTCATTGCCTCAGAAGAGCCTGAAATAAAGGCTGTACCCGAATTCAGGTCACTTCTGACCCTTTCGCACAGTCAGGGGCAGGCAAATCTTTTTGTAACACCCGATAAATAAATTTAAAATACCGTTTGACGTAATCCCATTCTTAGCGTAGAATCTTACGCCGGAAGGGAGGTGACCATGTCATGGGTATCAAGATCAACCTTGATGAGTGTATAGGTTGCGGTGTATGTGTCCAGCTTTGCCCCGAAGTTTTCAAGCTTGACGAAGACGAAGGAAAGGGCATGGTTATTTCTCAGGAAATTACTGACTGTGCCAAAGAGGCTGCAGACAGCTGTCCTGTATCAGCTATCACCATAGACTGACAAATGAGGGCCCATAGCTCAATTGGTTAGAGCTCCCGGCTCATAACCGGATGGTTTCAGGTTCGATTCCTGATGGGCCCACCAGACAATCAAAACCCCGCCGCAGAGCGGGGTATTTTTTTACCTCTGCGGCGGAGAATTCGCGGCCCCTGTCCCTGGCCCCTACGACTGCTTCCCAGCTGCTTCCCGCGAACGTTTTTGTCGCAGCTTCCCGAGGCATCATTATGCCGCACTTCACCATCGCAATTGGGATTTAGAGCGAGTGACAACGACGCAACGCGCAGCGGATTTTTTCAAAGCATATTATGCAATTGGGGCAGATCGGAGATGATAGCGACGCAACATGCGGTGTTACTATCTAAGACGTATTGTGCATACGTTGAAGCGAAGGATCATAAATGTTGCTAAGTCAGCGCCGCGAGATGCCCCAATTGCACGTTGACAAGAGGTAAGCGTCAAACCATCCGCACCTGTGAGTAATAATATTCTTCATATAAAGTCTCCCCAACAAGTTACCATGAAGGGGAGATTTTTTTATGTTCGATCACCGTGGCAAGCAGATCTATCTCATATGC
>JAPCWD010000012.1 GCA_025943965.1 Synergistaceae bacterium DZ-S4 | reverse complement strand
AGTAAGGTGTCCGGAAGACTACCGGTTTGATAGGTTGGGGGTGTAAGCGGGTAACGCCCGTTGAGCTGACCAATACTAATACACCGAGGCCTTAACCTCATAAAATCCTTATTGACCTGATTTTGGGGACAATACAAGTTTCTGGTGGTAACAGAGGAGGGGACACACCCGGTCCCATGCCGAACCCGGCAGTTAAGCCCTCCTTCGCCGATGGTACTACGAAGGGTATTCGTGGGAGAGTAGGTCGCTGCCAGAATTAATTAAGAGACAGAGTCAGAAGCATTCGCTTCCGGCTCTGTTTTTTTATTTTCTGGCATACAACATAAGCTGCAATTGGGGTTTAGAGCGAGTGATGACGACGCAACACGCAGCGGAGCCATCCTAAGGCGTATATCAATACGTCGAAGGAAGACTCCGCAAGTGTTGCTAAGTCAGCGCTGCTATAAACCCCAATTGCAAGAGGAGGGGACACCCCCGGTCCGATGCCAAACCCGGCAGTCAAGCCCCGTGAGGGAGCATCTTCACGTCTGAAAGCGCAAAACATTTGCATATCGTTTTTCGGCGTATTCGAACATACGCCTTCAAAAGCCGTTCTTGCATGTTATGCGCTCACATCCATAAATCTGCAGCATCACGCAAGTCCATCGCCGATGGTACTACGAAGGGTATTCGTGGGATAAGTGAGACAGGAAATCTATGATTTACGTCGTCGAACTTAGTTTTCCCACCCAGAGTAGGTCACCGCCAGAATTACATTAAGAAAAAAGCTCCGTGCATACGCACGGGGCTTTTTTCTTGCTAAGCTGCCGGAAGAGCACCGGCGCGAAGTGCGACAGGAAGATGTCGCGCGAAGCGGTGGCGAAGCAGTTGTATAAGCGGTCAAACGATCGTCAAACGTTGTCAAACAGTTGTCAAACGGTCGTTGGGGCGGAAGGAGTCCTCTCCTACGTCGTCCCCGAGTGCCCCCATCGGGGATCCAGCCTCTTCGAATCTGGTCTATCACAGGCTTTTTGTTTTAAAACTATTGCTTCCCAACTGCTTCACAATTGTTTCACGCAGGACGCAGTCCTGCAGTTTCACAATTGTATCTGCAGCCTCACGCAGCATTTCTTCGCTGCTATAAATAAAGGAACTGATTGCGGCTGTTATACAGAGTCTTATATCCGAAATATAGGGAGCCGAAGACTGACAGGCAGACTACGGCACAGATGGCTATCATGATCGAGATCTGATAAAGGATAGCCGTCGTAGGCAGCGTGCCCGAGAGTATCTGGCCGGTCATCATGCCGGGAAGCGAGACTATCCCCATCCCCAGCATCGAATTTAGGGTGGGGAGGAGGGCGGTCTCAAGCGCCTGGTTTACCATCGGGAGCAGGATCTTCTGCGGTGTGACACCGAGGTTCAGCAGGCTTTCCATCTGCTGACGCTTCTCACTGAGCGATTCGCAGAACGTCTTTGTGGCAAGATTAACCCCGGTCATGGCATTGCCGATTATCATGCCGCTGAGGGGAATGACATATTGGGGATCAAATATGCTTTGCCCCACAACAGCGGTCACGAAAAAAATCACTATGCCAAGACCTGAACAGGTTAGGGAAAGTGAGATAGCGATCTTGAATCCCCTGTTCACGCATTTGTTTTTCGAAAGCACCCTGTGTATAGCGAAGAGTATCATGCTTGTCAGGTACATAAGTATGAATATCGGATGCGGGTTTTCAAAAATATATGTGAGAATAAAGCCGGCCAGGGTGAGCTGAAGAGTCAGCCTGACGCTTGCGACGAAAAGCAGCTTTGTCTGGTTTATCTTTGCCTTTTTCATTACGGCAAGCACCACAAGGAGCAGGATATATACGATGCTGAACTGGATAATGCTTATAGAAGCGATCTCACGCATTATGGCCTGCTCCTTTCGAGAGCTATGATATTGTCACCATATTTTTGAGCAAGCGGAAGATAATGGCTTACTACGATAGTTGTCATATCATTATCATCTGAAAAATTTTTAATGTTGCTCATAATGATGTCCGAAGATGTGTTGTCCAGTGCGGATGTGGGTTCGTCAAGCATCAGGACTTCCGGCATGAAGGAAAGGAATATTGCTATGTAGACCCTTTGGCGTTCGCCGCCCGACATAGTCTCGCATCTTGTCTCAAGAGGAAATTCTGCCCGGCATATCTGCAGAAACTTTTCCATATGCTCTTTGGAAGGTGTTTCCAGGTCCCTGTATTGGTAATATTTATTGAAGTTTTCTTCGATCGTGCCTGAGAATAGAAAGACTGACTGGCTCACCAGGAGAATATCTCTTCTCAGCTTGATCGTGTCGATATCATCAATATCATTGCCGTTGTAGAGTATCTTGCCGCTGTCAGGGGAAATAGTTCCGTTGATAAGCTTAAGAAGAGTACTTTTGCCGCAGCCGCTCGGGCCGTGTATGAATGTGGTTTTCCCCTTCGGGATTTTAATGTCGGGGTATCTTATCATTGACTGAAAAACGACTTGACTGAGGGAAATTATATCCACGCGCTCACTCCTCAATATAAATAAGGGCGTTAATGATCTTTGCTTTGTATTTCTCTCGAAACTATTTTCTCCAGAGTTCTGAGAAAACGGAGATCGTCATCTGCGGCTCTTTTCTTTGGTCCTTTGGTCCTTCCGCCGTTCCTGCGGAATTTGGCCTTGATCTCCCTCTCCTCCAGCATGAAGGTCATTCTCCCTGCCTCGTATTCTATACCCGCAGGGCTGAGCGCTGAGGCCTTTTTTGAAAGGACGAGGGCTGCAAGTCCCCAGTCCTGAGTGATTATTATATCGCCGCATTCGGTGATGTTTATGATCTTGAGATCTGCTTCCTGTGATCCGCTTTCTACGGTTATGTGTTGGGAAGATATTATGTTGTGGTTGAAGCTGGCAACAGTTATCACGGGTATGCCATACTTTGCTCCGGCCTCCAGCGTAAGCTGCAGGACCGACTTTGGACATGCATCCGCATCAACTATTATTCTCAATCTATATTCCTCCGCTGGGAAATAGTAAGCCGGGCCATTATCAAAACCCTTATGGCATGTAAATATCCATGCCGGCCCTTTGAGCAGCATTTTTCAGGTGGGTGATGACAGCCTGTTTTGCCTTTTGAGGATCACCCGAAAAAATACTCTCAACAACATTTCTGTGTTCCGAGAGGACAATTTCAGCTCTCTCAGGGGACATCATGGTCTTTATCCTCAGCTCAGCGGCCAGTGAATGGAGCTTGTTCTGCAAAAACGCCAGGAATTCTATCAATACTGGGTTGTGGCTTGCTTTCGCGATCGCCTCATTGTATTTAAAGTGAGC
This sequence comes from Synergistaceae bacterium DZ-S4, assembly GCA_025943965.1. NCBI lineage: Bacteria > Thermotogati > Synergistota > Synergistia > Synergistales > Synergistaceae > Caenicola > Caenicola nitritireducens. Next base: position 56,736 of record JAPCWD010000012.1, on the reverse strand, counting down.
ATCCTCTCCTGAGGATGAAGTCCTTACAGCCTCCTCCATTTCCAAAAGAGAACCTTTGATGGAAGCCATGTCTTCTTTTGTATGCCTCACGGCAGCAAGGCCCGCGGCTTCTGATTCCAGGAGGGCGCGCATCTCGTAAAAATAGTTTATCTCATCAACTGAGATGGTCTCAAAAACGTCTGAAAAACGAAAAGCTTGTCTCTGGCTGGGGTTTTTAACAATTATTCCCCTGCCCTGCTTTGATTCAAGTATGTCGTCGTTTTTCAGGCTTGCGATCGCTTCTCTGAGTATAGTTCTGCTGACCCCGTATTTCTGGGCCAATACAGTTTCAGCAGGGAGGCGGTCTCCCGGAAGCAGCTGGCCTGACTGGATCTCAGACAGGATCATTTTAGATATCTGCGAGGAAAGCCTCTCCGTCTTAAGTTCGGATGGCATCGTCCCCGACCGTTGATTAATATTTGAGTTTTTCTCCATTAACATACATCCCTCTTTCACAGAAAAACAAATTATCGCCATCCATTGCCGTTGTACATTGAAAATATACAGGCAGTCAATGAATTATTCCAGTACCTAAATTACAGCTGAAAAGCCCGGTCAGGAAAATACATCAGGAAAATTCAGTCTTGACAAAAATTTGTATGATTGTAGTATTATAATATAAATCGATCAAAAGAATATATCCACTTATCAAAGATGATTAAGGAGTGTTGTGCTTTGAAGATGAAAGAGGCCCTCATGATGCAGGGAGCAAGGACCATCATGGATAACTGCGTCTCCCTCAGGGCAGGAGAAAATATCCTGATAATTACGGATATGGTGCAGGAGAATATTGCTAAAGTACTCGCGGCTGCAGCCGTGGAGCGCGGGGCTGAAGTTGTAGTGAGCGTAATGAAGCCGCGCAAAAAGGCCGGGCAGGAACCTCCCAAGATGATCGCAGAGAGCATGCTGCATGCAGATGTGATACTTATCCCCGTAAGTTATTCTGTAACACACACTTATGCAGTCAAGGCCGCAGCGGCAAATGGGGCACGTATCCTGGTCCTTACGGATTTTACTGAGGACATGCTTATCCACGGAGGCATCGAGGCAGACTTCCAGTCGATCAAGCCCGTATGCAAAGCTGTCGCTGACGCATTTGCGAAGGGAAACAAAGTCCATGTGACATCTCCAGGCGGAACTGACCTCTGGATCGACATCACAGGCAGGCGCGGCAATGCCCTCTACTGTGTGGTCGAACCCGGCGAATTCTCAACGATACCCACCGTAGAGGCCAATTCATCACCGATAGAGGGATCGGCAAACGGCAGGATAGTCGCGGACGCCAGTATTCCCTATCTTGGCATAGGTGTTCTTGATGAACCCGTCATAGTAGATGTCAGGGACGGTTTCATCACAAGCATTACAGGAGGCAAACAGGCTGAAGTGCTGAAGAAGGATCTCGCAAGCCACAACGACCACAACTGCTACAACATTGCGGAACTGGGCGTGGGGCTGAACCCCAAATGCAGAATGTGCGGGATAATGCTTGAGGACGAAGGAGTCATAGGCACAGCCCACATCGGTATCGGAACAAGCATCACACTAGGCGGGACTGTAAAGGCTCCGACCCATTATGACCTTTTGATGTGGAATCCCAGGATAGAGGTCGACGGACAAGTGATCATCGATGGTGATAAAGTCCTCGTCTAAGCATAGGCAGAGGCTGTCGAATAAATCAATTCAGAAATGATCTGCAACAATAAATTTAAGGAGGAAGTTAAGATGAAAAAGAGCTTTAAAATGATTTTTGCCGTATTGGTCGTATTTACACTTTTTGGAATGACCCTTCCTGCCATGGCCGCACCATATCCTTCAAAAGCCGTTGTTGCAATAGTTCCTTTCGGACCGGGGGGCGGCAATGATATCCTTATCCGTCTCGTTGCAAAATACATATCACCCGAGCTTAACAAACAGGCACTGGTAGTCGAAAACAAGCCCGGAGCCGGCGGGCAGATAGGCTGGACAGCACTTGCGAAGGCAAGGCCTGACGGGTACACGATCGGGGCGACCAGCCTTCCCTCAATGATACTGGTAAAGAGCCTTCGTAAAAATGTTCCTTTTGAACTGGATGATTTTCAGTATATATGTAATTTCCAGATCGACCCTATAATCTGGGTGGTCAACAAGGACAGCGAACTCAAAACAGCCAGGGATGTAATGGAATATGCCCGCAAGAACCCCAAGAAGCTCAATGTTGCAGGAGACGGTCCGCAGAGCAATATTCAACTCCAGCATCTGATCGCATCCAAGCTTCTCAAGATGGAGACGAACTTTGTTTCCTATAGCGGATCAGGTCCTGCACTCACAGCCCTTCTGGGGAAACAGGTCGACCTTGCCGTGACGACATTAAGCTCAGCGATCCCGCACATTGAGGGCGGAAGGTTGGTACCTCTTGTTGTCTTCTATGACAAAAAGCTCCCCGGACTCAGTATCAAGACTTCCAAGGAAGTCTTTGGCATGAACATCCCCTCAGCCGGCACTGCTCTTCGCGGTGTTGCCGCCCCCAAAAAGATGAACCCAAAGGATGTTGCGACGCTTGAGAAGGCTTTTGAAAAAGTCGCGAAAAATCCTGAGTTCCTGGCACAGGCAAAAGCTCTCGGGCTGACGATCGAATTCATGGGCAACAAGGAATCAAACAAGCTGGTTGAAGAATCTGCAAAAGTAGTTGAAGAGTATAAATCCCTATTTTAGAATAACTGCTCTTCACAAATTCTGTGATCCTCCGCTTTTTAAAGCGGAGGATCTAGGTTCAGGGGGCCAAAATATAAATGAAAAGTAAAACAAAAGAGTTGTTTTTTGCGGTATCGATATCGATTATCTCGTTGCTTCTCCTTATGACCAGCTTTACCTACCCGCGTGAATCTTCAGATTTTCCAAGATTTTTGTGCGGTCTTATGGTCGTGTTTTCATTATTGATACTTATAAAGACATTGCGTTTGCCGGTCGGAACGAAGGAAACCTATACAGGCAATATTTGGGGCAGACTTAAGATCCCGGCGATCGTTTTTTCTGTGACGATCGCGTACGTAGTCGGAATAATGTATATCGGATATTTTGTGAGCAGCGTTATATTCTTTATCGGATCCATGTCTGTCTTTGGCAGAGAAAAACTTCTGCCGAAAGCGATAGCAACAGCCGGATTTTTGATCGTGGTATATGCATTATTTGTGAGTTTCCTGGGAATTAGGCTTCCCCAGGGACTATTGTTCTAACTCCGGAGGTACTGAAAAATGGAGAATTTAATGTCAGGCATAGCACAGGGAATTTTTTCATTAGCTGATCCAATGATATTGCTCATGATCTTTGCCGGTACAGTCTTCGGTGTCGTTATCGGAGCACTTCCGGGCCTTACAAGCACCATGGGTGTCGCACTGCTTGTTCCCGTTACCTTTGGAATGAGCCCGGAGATGGGCCTTGCACTGCTGGGAGCGATCTACTGCTCTTCGACCTACTCAGGTGCTATCAGCGCAATACTGATCAACATTCCGGGGACTCCGGCCAACTGCTGCACTCTTCTTGATGGTTACCCAATGACTCAAAAGGGCGAATCGGGAAGAGCAATAGCACTGGCAACTTCCGCATCCGCATTTGGAGGTTTTATCAGCATCTTTGCACTCCTCTTCATGGCGCCTCCTCTGGCAGAATTTGCATTGAAATTCGGAGCGCAGGAATACTTTCTCCTTGCCCTTTTTGGTGTAAGCGTTATTGCTTCTTTGTCGGACAGAAATATGCTGAAGGGACTATGGGCCGGAGCGCTTGGACTATTCTTAAGTATCATCGGAATGCACCCGCTTACCGGTGATGTAAGGTTTACAGCAGGGATAGCTGAGCTTTACAGCGGACTTCCCATTGTGATCGCTCTGATCGGTCTTTACTCAATACCGGAAGTGATCTCTTCATTAAGTGGGTCCGATAATTCTGAAAAACAGGTCAATGCTGTGGGAAGCGGAGTAATTTCACAGATGATGGAGCTTTTTAAATACAAAATGCTTATTTTTAGGGCTACTGTGATCGGCATAATCGTAGGGATAGTGCCCGGTGCCGGCAGCAGTATAGCCAGTTTTGTGGCTTATGACGACGCGAAAAGAAGCTCAAAAACCCCTGAACTATTCGGTACCGGAAGTCCGGAAGGGGTAATAGCCTCCGAAACGTCGAACAACGCTGTGGTCGGCGGATCTCTCATTCCGGCTTTAACTTTGGGTGTCCCCGGCAACGCGGTATCTGCAGTTCTGATCGGCGGTCTTATGATACATGGACTGAAGCCGGGCCCCACTCTTTTTATAGAGAACTCTGGGATAGTATATAGTTTCATAATGAGTCTCTTCGTTTCCAATCTGGCTTTCATACCGGTGGGACTCTTTATTGCTCGTTACGGAATCAAATTAATAGAGACCCCGGCTTCGATCCTTGGTCCTCTTGTGATCGGGCTTGCTGTGATGGGCTCTTACGCCATCAACATGTCTGTGGTAGAGATCATGCTCATGCTCGGGATAGGACTTATCGGATTTCTCATGAAAGAATTCGATGTTCCAAGGGAGCCGTTAGTATTGGGTTTGGTTTTGGGCAGCATGGCGGAGGGCGAGCTTGCAAGGGCGTTTTCACTGGTGCACGGAAGCGTGCCGATGCTTCTGAAGAGCATGGCCAGAAGTCCGCTCTCCCTTGTAATAATTGCACTGACCCTTCTTTCCTTATGGCAGGGTGTCAGAAAACAGTTTCTGAAGAAAAAATAACATTTTTCTGCTTAAATGATCAAAAAGCCGGGCCCTGTATCAAGGGGCCCGGCTTTTTGTCTGAATATAAATACTCAGAACTTTGGCAGATGAAGTATCATTGTCTTAAAGAATTACCCCCGTCTGTATGAAGATCAAATTCGTTCTCAGAGATGTATATGCAGTAGCGATGATGAATTATAATAAGCAGCATATTAAAGTTTTAGTTTTGCGGCCTGTTATATACACAACAGACTGCAATTTTAGTTTTCTGCACTGAGAGGAGTGTGTCTATGCCGGGACAACATGTGATCTCTAAGCTCTCACATTATTATTTAATATTTCTTTTTATCATTGGCCTCTCCTTGCACCTGATCATGTTTGCGGGCGGCGGCTGTGCATTGGCAGCAGCGCTTCCTTCGCTCCATGAAGCTGAATCTATGGCAGGCAACGGGCCGGAGGTCCTTGCGGCAATATCTGCCATGGAGCGTGATTCTCAGCTCAAGGAGCTTGAGCGCCAGCGTATGGGCGCAAAATATTTTGTCAGCACTACTTTCGGGTACAGCGACGAGCCCCTCTTTGAGACAAGTGAGGAATCGGCCTCTTACAGCAAGCTTGGAGTTGGTGCCGGTCTAGTGTTCCCTCTGTTCGGGACATGGAACAGACAGAAGATCAGCGCACTTGAATCAGAGATAAAATCGATAGAATCAAATTTCAGGCCACTTCTACTGCGGATGTACAACCTGACAGCTCTCAGAAAGGCATACGTCACCCTATGGTCTGAGTGTGAAAAGATCGCAATGGCCAATAGATTCCTTTCCACAGAAGAGGAAACATACAAAATACTGTCCAAAAGGGAAAAAACAGGGCTTCTGCTTCCTGCTGACAGACTCGAGTTTATGACTGCCTATGACATTGCACGCAGGGATGTCGCAGCCTCGGTGCTCAGGAAGACCCAGGCGCTCCAGATAATAAGGCTTGCAACAGGACAGATATGGGAGATGCCGGAAAAAATGGAGATCCCCACCCTGCCCCCTTTTGACAGCCTTAAGGCTGATATTGAAAATCATCCTGAGATAGTGTGGAGAAAAGAGGCGCTTAAAAAATATGAAGCCCTTTTGTCCGAAAAAAGGGCCATTGACAGAGAGGGTTCTTTAACGATAGGAGCAACAGCGGCCAAAGACTTTCCCGGGGAGATCGGAAGCGGAGCATATGCCTCCATTGCCATAAGCGAACCGTTGGGGACAGCCTTTTCCAAAGAGGACAAGGCAAACATGGCGGCGGCAAAAGAGCTGGAGAGGGCAAGGCGCGATGAACTTTTTACAAGGATAAAAATGCAGGGAGAGGCTGAAGAGTCTGCATCCCTGGCCGCCTATACCGATGCAAACATCAAGGCACAGGGGTCAAGGCTTGCAGCACTTGCCGAAGCCGTCAGGGAGCGGATACTCAGACATGCCTCAATATCAGGCGACACCTTTGAACAGCTGCAAAAAAGCAGATATCAGTACTACCGCGGAGTGATGGATCTGCTTGATTCGGAGATGATCTTCATGCAGGCCGGGGCAGATCTCCTCGGATATGCTTATCCGGGAGGGGAGCCTCCGGGAATTTCCCCGCGTATCAGGCCAATTTCTGACAGCCCTGTGAGGAGCAGACTGCTGGATCCGGACTGGCTTTTATCAAAAAAGAATGTTCCGGGAGGACCTTCACGCATCGAAACACCTGCAGACCATATGGGAAAAAACAGCAAAGAGGGATCCGGCGGAAGGGCAGCATCTGTTCCGTCTGCAGCTCCAGATGTTTTGACAAGCCGCACTGAAGCGCCGGAGGGGGCACCTTCAGTGTCGGGCAGCTGTGGGCCCCTTAGTGTCTACGTTTGGGACGCGTCTCCATTTCTCTCTCCCGAGACCAGGATGTCTTCCCTTAAAAGACTTAAGAGCACGGGCTTTGGTCATTTATTGATATCATTCACGCCAGAGCAGCTGAAAAAAATGGACATCTACTATCACAGGATGGAGCTTGAAGATCTCCTCTCGGCGGCAGAGAGGATGGGGATAAGAACGGATCTGCTTCTTGGAGATCCGGAATGGCTTTATCCCGACAACAGGAAAGATCTTCTCGAAATACTCCTGAAAATGAAAAATTATAATTTTAAAGGTGTCCACCTTGATATTGAGCCGGATTCGCTTCCGGGGGCAGAAGAAAAAAGAGGGGTACTTCTGGAGCAACTGATAGATACGGTCAGCGAAGCAATGAGGGTTTCCGGCAAACCTCTGTCACTTTCGATCCACCCCCGCTACCTTGAAGGGAATAAAGGAGCAGGATCACGGGGCTTCAATGATTTGGGGCTGGAGTATATGTCTGTGATGATATATACGACAAATCCTGATGCAGCTGCGGACCGCATGAAAAACATAATGCTCAGCCATCCCGGGCTGAAATTTTTTCTTGCCCAGAGCGTAGAAAGAGTCCTTCCTAAAGAAGAGAGCTACTTTTTATCAGGGATAGAAAATTTCGGGCAAAATATGGACAGAATATGCAGGAAACTATCCAATAATAATAATTATAAGGGCGTCATCATACAGTCATGGGAAGATTTCGGAGGGATGCTTAAATGAGGGTATCTTTTTCACAGAGTCAGAAAAATGACCCGGAAGTCAGGGCCGGCGTAAGGATACCATATTCTCCCGGCAAAAGGAGCGTGTCGAAACTGCTCTGGTGGTCGATACTCGCACTTGTATTTACACCGCTCCTTATCCTTTTGTGGAATTTGATCTTTGGATGGTTCTTCATCTCGTCCCCGGGGGTCATCTCACTGGACACCTATCCCATTACTGCTGCAGAAAACGGAGTGATCACTGAGATCGGTGTTAAAAAAAGGTCGGATGTACAGGCAGGATCCGTTGCGATGAGGCTGCAAAGGGAACCTGCCCCTGAGCTTCTGAATCAGATCGCACTTATGAAAGCAGAAAGGGATGCGCTGGAAATATCACTGAAACAGGCAAAACCACTGCCGGCCATTTCTACAAAAGCAGCGGACCAAAATGTCGTATTTTTTAAAAAGGAACTGGAGACGATGAAGCGGCTTATGGATCAGGGAGCAGCTACAAGAGCCGAGGTTAACCTTGCGGAACAAAACCTCAGGTCAGCGGTCGCCCAGCGTGGATCACTGCTGTCGGCAAGAGCAGAACCTTCGGCTGCCAATGATATAAGGTCAAGGATAGATTATCTGGAAAGAAGCATAAGCTATCTTGAAGGACTTAACGGGTCATCCTATGCCGTTACCCTCAAAAATGCCGGCAGGGTGCAGTCGGTAGAGGTCGTTTCAGGCCAATCGGTCAGGGCGGGGCAGGAACTTATGTGGATAGCTGACCCGGCGACGGCAAAGGTAACAGCATATGTGGCACCTGAAAATTTTGCAAAGATCAAGCTTGATACGGAGGCAAATGTAGTACTCCCCGGAAGGTCAAAAAAGATAAGGGCAACCTTACAGGAGATGCCGACCCTTTCACAGAGTACGCCGGGCGGCCTTGGCAGCAGGATGATACTTTCCTCAAAAAGTGTAACAGTATATCTGAGGCTGAAGGACCCCCTTCCGGAGGACCGCATCGTTGACGGACTTCCCGTAAAAGTTGAGTGGGGACTGAGGTCCTTTTTTTAGGAGGGTGGAGCAATGACAGAATATAAAATATACCGGATCCTTCTAGGCCAGGAACCTGCGCACTCTTCCGATGAAAAAATCACCGACTTCCCATCAGCCGGGGAACTGCTCGAAAAGAGCCCCAAACCCGGAATAGTACTGATCGACGGACTCAAAGGCAATAAGACCTCCGATATGCTGAAAGTATTCTGGGAGTTGGTGGAACTGAGGGAATCCGCAGAGTTCTGCTTCGCGCCCATCTACATCTCAAGGACGATGAAACAGCTCGACATAATGGTCGACGGGATCACGGCCAACATAGAGGAGAGGCTGCCCGAAGCGCTCTCCATCCTTGAAAGGGGTGCCAGGGTAAGCCCGGATGCACTCCAGGACAACCATAACCTGAGAATGCTCACTTACATGTATGTAAGGGGTGAGGATCATTTGCTCCTGCCCGTATGTGCGCCCTTCTCGCAGTGGATATATTCATATCCCCAGATGGCGCTGCTTCTCGACAGTTCATCGAAGGGGGCTAAGATACTCAGGCCCGAGGACCTGAGCGGCCTGGAGAGGCTGAGATCCTTCAGGTTCGATACCGAGATGATAATGGCACTGAGGGCCGTTGCATTCCTTGAGGACAATGGGTACATCGAACGGTATGCTTTGGTCGACAGGGTTAGGAAGTGTCCGAAATGCAAGACGGGGCATCTCAACTACGTTGACATATGCCCAAACTGCGGCAGCATAGATTTTGAGAAAAAGCTGATGATGCACTGCTTCACCTGCGGGCATGTCGCACCTGACAGCGACTTCAGAAAAAACATGTCTTTCGTATGCCCCAAATGCAACACTGTCCTGAGGCATCTTGGAAGCGACTATGACCACCCGCTTGAGTCCCACGAGTGCAATAACTGCGGAGCAAAATTCATCGCCCCCGATGTCAAGGCAGACTGTCTTTTTTGCAGGGCCAGGACAGATCCATCCGATCTGACGGCCGTAAATGTCTACAGCTATAAACTGTCGGGAAAGGGATCAGCCGCTGTCCGGACAGGGAACATGCAGATGGAGGTCCAGCTCTTTGACGGCCAAAATAACCTGAAATTCGGATATTTCTGCAATATCCTCGAATGGATGAGGGAGTACAGAAAGCGCTACTCTGACGAGGTATTTACCATTATCGGCCTGAAGTTCTCCAACCTCTATGAGGTCGAGACCTCATTGGGTGAGGACCTTTACAAGAAGATCATGGACGAGCTCATTTTCAGGATAAGGTCCATGGTAAGGAACACGGATATAACGACATCCTCGGCTCCCGATACCTTCTGGATCCTGCTGCCAAGGACCATCTTTGACAATTCGAGGATACTGGCCGAACGCATAGAGCAGCTCAATGACATGCTTGAGATAAAGGCTGAAAAAAAGATAGAGATACGGGCAAGATCTTTCCAGATACCGGCTGAGGACGATCAGGCCGCAGCAGAAAAATATCTTGCCATGTTTGCCGAAGAGCTGTAACCCATAAAGAGAAGACGGGCATGGACGCGTTCGGTGGACTGGTGACTGCGGAATACCTGCCGCTCCTCTTTGCAGAAGGTGCAGGCAGTCTGCTGCTCAAGTTCATGCCATTTGTCCTCTTCTTCGAGCTCCCGCTGTCGCTCCTTGTAGTGGTCGGAGTCATAAAATACACCCTCGAAAGAAGATATGAGGGCGAGCGGGATCCTTTCTTTCCTCCGGTCTCCTGCATAATCACATGTTACAGCGAAGGGCGGGATGTGCAGAAAACGATAATGTCCCTAACCGAACAGATATATCCCGGCAAGATCGAGATGCTTGCAATGATCGACGGCGCTTCAAAAAATAAGCTTACCTACGATTCAGCGATGGAGATGTCTGAATATGTATCAGGCTTCCGGAACAGGAAGCTTGTCGTGGTACCGAAATGGCAGAGAGGAGGCCGTGTCTCCAGCCTTAACACCGGGCTGAATTTCGCGAGCGGGGAGATCGTGATGGCACTTGACGGCGACACCTCTTTCGACAACAACATGGTCGAGAGGGTCACCAGGCATTTTGAAGATCCGGCCATAAGCGCTGTCTCAGGCTGCCTAAGAGTAAGGAATGCCGATGAATCGCTGACAGCATCTCTTCAGGCTATAGAATATTTTGTCTCGATCCAGGCATCCAAGACCGGGTTGAGCGCATTCAATATGGTAAACAACATATCCGGGGCATTCGGAGTCTTCAGGAAAAACGTCCTGGACCTTGTGGAGGGATGGGACGCCGGAACTGCGGAAGATCTGGATATAACGCTCAGGATCAAGAATTATTTCGGAAGGTACAAAAAGAAGTTTCGTATAGTGTTTGATCCCGAAGCCATAGGACACACGGACGCGCCCTCCACCTTCAAGGGTTTTCTCAAACAAAGGATAAGGTGGGACGGAGATCTCTCCTACCTATATTTCAGAAAGCACAGGTTGTCATTCAAACCAAAACTTCTTGGCTGGCCCAATTTCCTGATGATAATATTCACCGGGCTCTTTTCACAGATAGTCATGCCATTTGTGATATTCGCGTACACAGTCTGGCTCTTCATCGTTTACCCAATCGAGTATTCGGCGGGACTGCTGCTGTTCGTTTACCTCTTCTACCTGCTGCTGCTTCTTGTAATGTACCTAATCTTCGTTGCATGCCTCTCCGAAAGGCCAAAAGAGGACCTGTCGAGGTTATGCTTCCTGCCTTTGATGCCGTTATTCGCATTTGCGGCAAGAATGAACAGCCTCGTCGCGACGGTATGGGAACTGACGGCAAGCGGACACAGGGATACTTCAATGGCCCCGTGGTGGGTCACAAAAAAGAGTAAATTCTGATATCAGATACTGAAAAGGTCGAAGGTTATCTTGGCAAGCAGGAAGATCAGAACGACTATCATCATGGGGCGGATGAACTTTCCGCCCTCTCTTAATGCGTAAGCCGAGCCTATGTAATTGCCAATGATATTGCATATCCCGGCAGGTATTGCGATCTGGTAATAGAGAGTACCGGCCAGAGCGAACGTCAGCAGGGACGCATAGTTTGAGGCAAGGTTGACGATCTTCGCATTGCCTGAAGCGGTCTTAAGGTCATACTTCATTATCGACGAAAAGGCAAAAATGGCAAATGTGCCGGCTCCAGGCCCGAACATCCCGTCATACCCGCCTACCAGGAATCCGATCAGCAGCGATAATAAGAGAGTCGCCCTTCGGGACAAGGAGTGGGAAAGGTCGTCCTCCCCCATGTCTTTTTTGAGGAAGATGACGACTGCCGCAACGGGAAGGATCAGAAGGAGCATCGTCTTGAGGACATTGTCGGGTATTTTCAGCACTATCGATGCTGCTATGCCCGAGCCGATAAAGGAGCTGAACGCTGCGAGCAGCGAGGATCTTATGTTCACTGCTCCCGCTTTCCAGAATTTGAATACTGAGAGGGTCGTCCCGCAGGCGCTTGAGAATTTATTGCAGCCGAACGCGAAGTGAGCGGGCATCCCGGTGAAGACGTAGGCAGGGAGAGCTATGATCCCCCCGCCACCCGCAGATGCGTCGACAAAGCCGGCCAGCCCTACAAGAAGGCAGACAAAAGCCAGCATGGGAAAAGTCAGAGCAAATTCAGTCGCCAAGTCAGTTAAGGGCTAGCAGTCCCTGGGCTGAGGAAATTGCGGCCTTTTCTATTTAAGGCAGCCGCAGATCTCGGTGTTAACGTTGTCCCCCGGCTCCACTTCCAGTGACCTGATCTTAAGCTTTCCCTGTCTGTGGAGGGCCAGGGCCAGGGAGATGATCGTGGAAGCGCTTACCCCAATGCGCTTTGAGATTTTTTCGGGATCGAGTTTCCCCTTTTCTTCCGCAGCGGCGGCGACCTCTTCCCCGAGGCATGAGACCCACTGTTCAAAAAGGGTGTTCATCTCGGGAGTATTCGAAGATGCGAGCTGATTAAGTGTTATTACTGATTCGAATATCCGGGCTGAAACGAGCTCAAGCGAATGTACCAGCATCTTCATGTCCTGCTGTTCCAGTGTTTTGGAATCTATATTCATAAAAACCACTCCTGTTTCTGTGTTTTTCCGAGCCTACTGATTATATAATAGCTTGGAATAATATCAACCGGGATTTTCCCGCACAAAGGATGTGTTGACATGTCTGCCCGAAGGATAGACAGTAAAGTGCTGGGTGTTCTGTCTGACACTCACGGAAGCTACCCCGCGTGGGTATCTGCCGTCTCTCTGTTTAAAAATGCCGACGCGGTACTGCACGCAGGGGATGTGCTTTACCACGGCCCGAGAAATCCCATACCGGGAGGCTATACTCCTGCGGATCTCGCGGACGCCATAAACAGATACAACGGAACTATATTCATAGCAAGGGGCAACTGTGACGCAGACGTTGACCAGATGGTGCTTGCGCCGCTGCTCGCCCCCTACGTCTCAATTTGGTGGAACGGAAAGAAAATACTTATGATGCACGGCGACAACTTCCCCCTCTTCAGGCAGATGGCCCTCGATTCGGCCGTACACCTGGCCATATCGGGACATACACATGTAGCTTCCGTTGTAAGGGAGAGGGGCACTATTTTTATGAATCCCGGATCCACAACGATTCCAAAGGGCAAAGATCCCGCGGGAGCGGCGATCGTGGATGAAGAGGAGATAAGGATATTGACTCTGGAAGGGGAGATCCTGCACAGTGAAAAGTGGTGATCCCAATTTCGGCAGGGTCTTCAGAAGACGGAAGTTCTGGCCCCAGATATTCTGGGTATTGCTTCTCTCTGCCGGGTGCGCACTCAGCTGCGTCTTCGACTCGACCCCGCTCTTTATGGCATCCATGCTTTCGGCCTTTCTGGGACTGACGGAAAGCGGAAGATGGTCCCATAAGACCAACCTTCTGATATGTGCCTCAGCAGCTGTCATAGGATCTGTATGCGGAGTCTTTTCCTGGTTCGAGACTGCTTCAATATTTTTCCTTCTCGTTGCTGTGGGAGGCTTCATGCTCTACTATCGTGACAGCGGCAAAAAAATCATCGGTGCCGCTGACAGGTTCTCATCGGAGATCTCCCGGGAAAAGGGGCTCGATGGCTTAGTGTCTTCCGCTGCGGAAAAGATAAGGGAAATGACACCGGGAGATGAAGTCTTCATTACGGTAGCAGACAAGGCCGGCGGGATGTATATGCCGGGCAGGACCGGAAGGCAAGGCAATACCGTCCCGAGAAACGGAGGCGCCGCATGGAAAGTCTTCGCATCAGGGAGGTCTTATTTTACGCCCAGGGTGGAAAGCGGGAAGGACCTTCCCTTCTACAGGGACGCAAGGTCCCTTATGTCCGTCCCCCTTTGTGCAGAAGGTGAAAAGATCGGTGTCCTCCAGATAGAATCTGCGGCTCCGGACGCTTTTTCTGAAGAAGACCTGCAAAAACTTGAACTTATGGCCTTTGTGCTTTCGCACCCTTTGTATGTAAAATTATCCGCGGAAACAACGGACAAAGAGGAGGCCCGCAGCAAATAGATGATACTGATCGATATGCATGTCCACAGCAACTATTCGGACGGGACTCTGAGCGTGGAATCTATCGCAAAAGCCGCTAAGAAAAGGCATCTCGCCTTTGTAAGCCTTACAGACCACGATACGACCGAGGGTCTTGCCCCTTTCATGGCTGCATGCAGGGAAAATGGTTTGGAGGGGCTTTCGGGGATAGAGCTTTCTGCTGACTCCGATTTTACCCTGCACATACTTGGCTTCCGCATAGACAGGACAAACGAAGCGCTTCAGAAGAGGCTTCGTGATATAAGGAACAACAGGGACGACAGAAATCACAGTATATGCAGAAAATTGCAGGAACTCGGCTTTGACATACAGATCGAAGATGTTGCCCTTCTCTCCAAGGGAGAGGTCGTGGCCAGACCGCATATTGCCAGGCTCATGATGCAGAAGGGGTATGTATCGAGCATAGGGGAAGCTTTCACCAAGTACATCGGATATGGAGGAAAGGCTCATGTGTCAAGGGCAAGGCTTTCTGCCGAAGAGTGCATTTCGCTGATCACGGAGGCCGGAGGAGTCGCGGTACTTGCTCATCCCGCACAGGCATATCTCAGAGATGAGGAGATGCACAGCCTTCTCGGGACACTGAAGGATCACGGGCTTTGGGGCATCGAGGCGCTCTATTCGGGTCACAGCCCCGAACAGATCTACAATTACCTTAAAATGGCCGATATGTTTGACCTTTACCCGACCGCAGGGTCGGATTTCCACGGCTCAAACAGCCACGGCGTAGAGCTTGGGATCGCAGTGAGCGAGGATTTTCTCCCATGGGCAAGGTTGGGAGTTAAAATATAAAAACAGCGTATAATGATCCCTGCATATAGAATACTGCAGCAAGGCATGCTTCATAATAAAAAATAATTGACCTATGGGGGTATCAAGATCATGAAAATAATGGATTTCCGCAGCGACACGGTTACCAAGCCTTCCGAAGAGATGCGCAGGATAATGGCTTGCGCTGAAGTGGGAGACGACATATACGGCGACGATCCTTCTTCAAACGCACTGTCAGAATATGCAGCCGAACTTACGGGCAAAGAGGCGGCCATATATACATGTTCAGGCACAATGGGCAATCTGCTTGCCTTTCTCTCGGCGGGGCGCCACGGGGAGAGCCTCCTTGCAGGGAAGCGGTCCCATGTATGGAATGCCGAAGTCGGAGGCTTTTCCGCGATCGCGGGACTATGCCCCTACCCTCTCAATGACGACGAGGGAATTCCCGCAGCAGCTGACCTGGCCCCCGCAAACAGGGCTGACAACAACATCCACCACCCTGACACGACTATACTCTGTCTCGAAAATACCCACAACTACACGGGGGGGATAGCGGTATCGCCGGAACGCTTTGCCGAAGTTGCGGGAGAGGGACACAAGCTGGGTTTTCATGTGCACCTCGACGGAGCGAGGATATTCAACGCATCCGTTTTCCACGGAGTGGATGTGAAGGCATTTACCGATGAGATCGATTCTGTCCAGTTCTGCCTCTCCAAGGGTCTCGGGGCGCCTATGGGGTCGATGCTCTGCGGATCTCACGAATTCATTGAAAGGGCTAAAAAGGCCAGGAAGCGCATCGGCGGAGCCCAGCGTCAGGTAGGGATAGCCGCGGCTGCTGGGCTGTACGCGCTTAAAAACAACATACCGAGGCTTTCCGAAGACCATGACAATGCAAAACTTCTGTCTGAACTCCTGATAAAGGGAGGGGTCCATGTAGAAGAAGTTCCTAATATGACGAACATGATATTCTTTCCGATGCTTGACGGCTACCCTTCGGACGAGCGTTTTGTCAGTGCCTGCAGGGAACGCGGACTGCTTCTCAACGCACTGTCGCCCAGAAGGGTACGTCTTGTTACCCATCTCGACGTAGACAGGGAAGATGTCGAAAGGGCCGCGTCGATAATACTTGAGGTGATCTCTCAGTGACCGAATTCCTTTCCCGTGAAGAAGTCGAATCCATGTCAGGATGGATACTGGATGAGGCTCTGCGCGGAGGGGCATCGGCGGCTGACGTACTTTATTCCGAAGGCGCCGGTTCGGGACTTTCCCTCAAGGACGGGGAGATCGAAGAGTGCGTGACCGGCTTTACTGCGGGCATTGGAGTAAGGACTATCATGTCAGACGGCAGGCAGGGGATATCCTACGGAAACAGGCTGGACAGGCTCTCGCTTAAGGAGTTGGCGGAATGGAGCCTTGTCAACTGCAGGAATTCCGAACCGGAGGAAGGCATAATGCTTTACGATGGGGAAATGGTCTCAGACCCCGCGCTTGACCTTGAAGATCCTCAGATAGTTGCCGTTACTCCTCAGAAACGAATGGAATACTGCCGTGAAATGACGGGATATGCGAGATCAGCTGATAAAAAAGTTATCTCGGTAAGGAGCGCATCCTGGAATGACGGATGGGGGTCGTCCTTCTACTGCACCAGTACCGGACTTGCCGGCTGGGAGCGCGGAAGCAGCGCGAGCTGCGTCGTAACAGTCATAGCCGATGACGGCACCAACACTGAGATAGGAGGTTACGGTCTCGAATCAAGGCGGCTGGATGAGCTGGACATAAAACAGACCGCGCTCAGGGCAGTTGAGAAGACGGTCTCGGCGCTTGGCGGAAAGCCGATAAGGACGGGCCCTTATACTATCGTCATCGACCCGGAAACCGCGTCATCACTTGTGGAGGTCATCGGGGACCTCTTCTGCGCGCCTGAGATACACAAGGGAAGGTCAATGATGAAGGGCTGTTTGGGGGAGAAAATTGCGTCCTCCTGTGTTACCCTTATAGATGACGGAAGGATACCATGGAAAGCCGGAACGGGTTCGTGGGATTCAGAGGGGGTGCCCACAGGCAGGACTGTCCTGATCGAAGGCGGTATCGCCCGGTCCTACCTGTATAATCTTCAGTATGCATGGAAAGACGGAGTTGCCTCAACAGGCAATGCATGCAGGGGAATGTCCTCTCTGCCTGAGGTGGGAAATACCAATGTTCTGTTGGAAGCAGGAAGCGAAGGCCCCGAAAAACTCATATCCGGCGTAGGGTCAGGACTTTTCTTAACAGATATGATGGGGCTCCATACGATAGATCCCATCAGCGGAGACTTCTCGGTCGGGGCAAAGGGACATCTGATCGAAAAGGGGAAGATAACAAGGCCTGTCAGCGGGATAACTATCGCGTCAAACCTGAAAAGCCTTCTGAATAATATAGCCGCTGTCGGCTCCGACCTTGAATTCTTCGGATCCACAGCGGCTCCGACATTGGTGGTGGAAAATATTGTTGTTGCGGGTGAATAAGAAAATATCAACGATGCTGGCCATAGCTCTCTTCATTGCAGCAATGGCTGCCGGAGCAGCCTGTGCGGAAAACCTTTCCCTCTGGTACGGCGACATTAAGAAGGGGGACATATCCGCGAGGACAAACGCACTGAAGGGGAAGGACGTAGCCATAGAAGAGGTCATTTCTGCACTCGGACTTGCAAGGTCTGGCAATCTTCAGGGCATAGTAGTGGTGATAGACGGCAAGAAGATGGAGTTCTGGAACAATTCCAGCGTAGTGAGGGTAAACGGTTCGATAATCAGCCTGCCTTATCCGATAGAGGTCAAAGACGGACACTGGTGGGCCGACTCGAAAACCATGGTGACAGTCCTGGATCAGTTTTACTCAAATATTGGCAGAAAACCCGGGATGAGATGGTCCGAGCCTGATGTGACACCTCCTCAGGCAGAGGAGGCAAAGAAGGAACCGGCCAAAGAGGAACCTCTGAAGGAGGCACCGGCCGAGCTCGAAAAACCTGCAAAGCCTGAAATGACAGAACCTGAAAAAGCTGCCGGAGAAGAGAAAAAACCTGCGGCTGTGCTGACTCCCGTAAAGATCGCTCCCGGAAGCAAAAGGCCTGTGGTGGTGCTCGATGCGGGGCACGGAGGACACGACCCCGGTGCCATGGCCAACGGCATAAGGGAGAAGGACATAAACCTGAAGGCTGCCCTTGAACTCGGAAAGATACTTGAGGAATATGGCATAGATGTGCGATACACCAGAAAGACCGACGTCTATCTAAAGCTGGGAGAGCGGACAGCCTTTGCCAACGACAGCAAAGCGAACGTATTCGTAAGCATACACTGCAACGCGATGCCCAAAGGCAAATACGCCGCCGGGCTTGAGTTTTATATTATGGCCCCCCCGTCGGACAAAGACGCAATGCAGCTGGCCATATACGAAAACAAGGAAATAAGCGGGGGAGCGGAAACCGCGCAGGACGTACAGCGGGCTGACCAGAAGACAAGGCTGCTCCTCAAAATACTTGGGGACATGCAGCAGAACGACAAGATAAACGAAAGCACTACCCTGACTGAAGTCCTGCACAGTTCGGCACAGTCATCGGGACTCCCGATGCGGAAGGTCAGACAGGCGCCTTTCTATGTACTGAGAGGCGCGGGCATGCCTTCCGTCCTGATCGAAATGGGCTACCTTACGGACAGGGCGGAGGCGGCGAAGCTGAATACGGCGAGCTACAGGGAAGCTCTCTGCAGAAGCTTTGCAAAGGGTATCGCGACCTACATCAACGAACATCCGGTGACAGTGCAGTGATCGTATACGGGAGGAATAAAGAATGAGGGATCCTGAGGAAAGAACCCGCCATTTTATAGTCAGAAAGAAAAAAGAAGAAGAAATATTCGACGAACCCTCGGAAAAGCGCGTCTCTGCGCAACAGAAGGAAAGGGTCTCTCCGGAGAGAAAGAGGGCCGGGGAGGAAGATAACGAGAACCTCAAAGCGGGATTTTTCGCAAGATACACCGGAAAGGGCCGCGGCGATGATGACGTACAGGCAGAGAGATCACGCGCAAGATTTGAAGAAAGCTTCAATGACGACGAGTTCGAGGAGGAAGAGGAGGACGAGAGCAAAAAAGCCCCCCTGCTGGTCAGGATCTTCGCCTGGGTCGCCCTTCTTGCGATCTTTTTCGTCTGCGGATACCTCGGAGCCAACTATTTTTTCAACTGGGCGGATAAAAAAGGCGGTCCAAGAGTGGGAAATGTTGTAGGGAGCGGAACGGAGGCATCAAGAGTGGTTTCCGGCGCCAATGTTTCCAACGGATCTGGAAATGTCAAATATGACCTCTTCATACCGGAGGGCAAGACATTCACCGAAAGGGAGATAGAGATCAAAAAGGGAATGGTCGAGGAGGATATCGAAAAGGTGGTCTCTGTCTACATAGACGGGCTTAAAGAGACTCAGATGCTGGACAACAGCTCGCGGGTGCTCAACGTTTTCCGGAGCGGGGACTGGCTCTACCTTGACATGACGGGAGCGTTCGGCACCTCGCTGAAGACACTGGGCAAAGACAAGGCGTCAATGGTGATCACCGGACTTGTCCGTACTATGAGAGATAACTTCCCGCCGATCAAAAAAGTAAAATTCTATATCGACGGCAAAGAGTCGGGTGAAAAGGCTCCCGTGGATCTCACAAAACCATGGGAGATCAGTTAACGGAGCATCGGACGATGAGGATAGACGGAAGAGAACCATTTGAACTGAGACCGATAATGTTCCAGAGGAATTTCAGCAGGTACGCCGAAGGGTCGGCGCTGGTCGAATGGGGCAATACAAAAGTGCTGTGCACTGCCTCTGTGGAGGACAAGGTGCCTCCCTTCATGAGAGGCACCGGCAGCGGGTGGATCAGCGCAGAGTACTCCATGCTCCCGAGATCCACGCACCAGAGGACGCAGAGGGACATCAGCAAAGGCAAACCCAACGGAAGGGGAACAGAGATCCAGCGGCTGATCGGCAGATCACTCAGGGCCGCGGTGGACATGTCGAAGCTTGGCGAGAGGACGATCTGGATAGACTGTGATGTCCTTCAGGCAGACGGCGGAACGAGGACAGCCTCGATATCCGCCGGCTTTGTCGCTCTTTTTGACGCTCTGAGATGGATGGCCGCCAACTCAATGATCAATGAGATCCCTCTGAAGACTCAAATAGGTGCTGTCAGCGCAGGCAAGGTAAACGGAGTGCCGATGCTTGACCTCTGCTATGAAGAGGATTCTGCCGCGGAAGTCGATGCAAATATAGTGATGACGTCAAAGAGAGAATTCGTGGAACTCCAGGGCACAGGCGAGGGAGGTGTATTCTCCGGCGCAGAACTGGACGAGATCCTCTCTCTGGGATGGAGGGGCATCTGTGAGATACACCGGATCCAGGCGGAAGCGCTTGAACTGACCGAAGAGGAAAAAGCGGTTCTTCTGAGATGAAGATAGTTCTGGCAAGCAGCAACAGGAACAAGTACCGTGAAATGAAAGAGGCCTTCAGACCGATAGGAGTAGAGCTCATTTACGGCGGAGATTCTGATGCTCCGATAGAGGTAGATGAGACAGGCGAAAGTTACGAAGAAAATGCGCTGCTCAAAGCAAGGGCCTGGTCTGAAGCGCTTGGTATGGCTGCGCTCGCCGATGACAGCGGCCTGGAAGTCTTTGCCCTCGGAGGATCCCCCGGGGTGCATTCAGCCCGCGCGGTCCCGGGCAGCGACGCTGACAGGACAATATGGCTTCTTTCCAAAATGGAGAGCGTAGAGGACAGGAGAGCCCGCTTTGTCTCCTGCATAGCGGTCGTATTCCCCGACAGGGAGGACCCGCTCGTATACAAGGGCATCTGCAGCGGTACAATATCATCAAAGCCTTGCGGCAGCGGCGGTTTCGGTTATGATCCCATATTCATACCTGACGGATATGATGCCACATTTTCCGAACTTGGAGATCAGATAAAGACAAAAATTTCCCATAGGGCTATGGCAATAAAAGGTATAGCAGAAATGCTCATACCTGTGTTAAAATACTATGCTGTACGTACTATGGAAAAATCCCGGTCTGTGCAGGGACAGTGATCCGGCCGCCGGAATAGAGAAAACCCCTGGAGGTGTGGTTTGTGAAAATCCTTCTTGGAATACTTCACATCCTTGTTTGTGTAGCTCTGATCGGAGTTATAATGATGCAGCACAGGAAAAGCGGCGGATTCACCGGAGCCTTCGGCGGAGGCGGCACTCAGGCAGATACGGGAGGAACATGGCAGCGCATGTCATCCCTGACCAAGATAACTGCGGGACTGATGCTTGCCTTTATGGTGCTTTCGATCCTGCAGGTCGTCGTAAGATAGGCCGTCGCCATGCCGCTCAAAAGGCTTGACAGCCAAAAGGACATCGTCTCCTTCCATGAGACGGAAGGCCGTCTTTTTTCGGCAACGCACGAAGAGCTGCTTACAGGCTGGACAACAGACATCTATTTTTTGAAGACAAGAGACGTCCTGCGCTCGGCAGGACTCCTTGAAACGCCCGTGACAGCAGAGGTTTTCACAAGAAAGAGCGGCATCTTTGCCGGGATCGAAGAAGTCCTCCGGCTTTTCAGGACATTCCCTGAACCGCCTGTTGTCGAGGCTGTCCCAGAGGGTTCCGCTTTCGAAGCAAAAGAGGTGCTGATGCGGATCACAGGCACCTATGAGTCTTTTGGGCTTTATGAAACAGTGCTGCTTGGGATGCTCGCCTCTTCTACAGGCTGGGCCACTGCGGCAAGAGAGTGTGTGGATGCGGCTGAAGGTCGCAATGTTCTCTGTTTCGGCGCGAGGCATGTGCACCCTGCAGTAGCCCCCGTAATGGAGAGGGCCGCGAAAATTGCCGGCTGCAGCGCGATGAGCTGCATACTTGCGGCGAAGCTGTGCGGTGAAGAGCCGAAGGGGACCATCCCCCATGCGGCCATTTTGATAGTAGGTGACACAGTCAGGCTCGCAAAGCTTTACGACAGCCAGATACCTGCAGAGGAACCGCGCATAGTGCTTGTGGATACCTTCAAGGATGAAGCGGAAGAGACTATCCGGGTCGCGGAATGCCTGGGCGACAAACTTTCAGGCATAAGGCTCGATACACCCGGAGAGCGCGGCGGCGTCACGCCGGACTTGGTCCGCGAGATCAGATGGCGTCTTGACAAGGCAGGATACAGCAAAGTCCAGGTCATAGCGACGGGGGGGCTGACCCCTGACCGCATCAGACTGATGAACGATGCAGGCGCTTCTGTTTACGGAGTAGGGAGCTACATTACACACGGTACCCAGAGGGATATGACCATGGACCTTAAAATGGTCGACGGAAGGCCGATCGCGAAGCGCGGACGTCTTCCCGGAATAATTGAAAATCAGAGGCTTGAACGCGTACTCTAGCCCCACGGTCTGTTTTCCCCCACGTTAACGGACAGTGTCTCCGAAGCCCGGTGCCGCAAGGCACGAATGCCACGGCTTCAGGGAGCCGGAAGGGTAGCTTTGAGAAATATAAAAAATAAAAATTAGTGTTCCACTTTTTTGAGGAGGAAGATCCATGATAGGCACACGTTCTTTCATGGCTAAGGGTGCGGAAGTCGAGCGCAAATGGTACGTCATCGACGCGACAGACAAACACCTTGGCCGTCTGGCAGTTCAGGTAGCCCGTATCCTTTCGGGAAAACACAAGCCGACGTACACGCCTCACGTTGACACCGGCGATTTCGTTGTAGTGGTCAATGCTGAGAAGGTCGGACTTACAGGCAAGAAACTCCTGCAGTCCACGATCACTACACACAGTCTTTACCCCGGCGGACTGAAGACTCTCACTTACCAGGAGGTCCTTGAGCGCCGTCCGGAGCGTCTGATCGAAAGGGTCGTATGGGGCATGCTTCCCAAGACCAAACTAGGACGCGATATGTACCGCAAACTTAAAGTATATGCCGGTCCGAGCCATCCCCATCAGGCTCAGAAGCCCGAGCAGATAGACTAGGAGATAGGGGTGTAAACTATGGCAGTTAAAAAGACAGAGACAGCAGCCCCTGTATCCTTCATTTGGGGTACAGGCAGAAGAAAGAACGCTATCGCCCGCGTACGTATCTGCGAAGGTGACGGTAAATTTCTCATCAACAACAGGGAGGTAAAGGATTACCTTCCCAGATACTATTGGGCCACTCTCGCTCTCCAGCCTATCAAGGTCGCCGGAGTTGAGGGCAAGATCGACGTATTCGTCAACGCCCACGGCGGCGGACTCACCGGCCAGGCCGGCGCGGTGCGCCTCGGCGTGGCAAGGGCGATCCTCAAGATGTACCCTGCAGCGCGTCCCTCCCTCAAGAAGGCAGGACTTCTTACCCGCGACTCACGCATGGTCGAGCGCAAGAAGGTCGGACTCAAGGGCGCAAGGGCAAACAAGCAGTTCTCAAAGCGTTAGTTTTTACGATCTGCTCAGTCTTCCCGATATCCCGGGCGCTGCTTGCGGCCCGGGATGTTTTTTTGCTCTTTTCCCCGGTAAGGCAGCCCGATCCTGGTGCAGACGGAGCCGAGCCCTCCGGAATATGATCTCAAGGCAAAAACCCTGTTTTGTCTTTTTTATTATTCTGTCATAAGGGATAATGATAAATTTCAGCTTGACCTAAGGGAGGCCAAGCACTAAACTTTATGCGAGAAAGCAATATGTCGGGAAATACCCGAAGGAAGGAGCAGTCCATGGATAGTTCCAGTCCCAGTCCTGAACCTCAAGGACGCTTAGTGAATATTTTCTAGCCCGGGCTGCGCTTTTTTACAAGCACCCGGCGCTGCCGGGTGTGGAGTTTCTGCAGATTTTCCTTCGTTTCATCCCTTCACTCCCGTTGAACTTTAAAATTTTTAACTGACGAACACAACACGACGGCATCTTTTTGATGACACGACCCGGCATGTGCATTACTGCACAGCCCGGAACGCGCAGAAATTCAAAAAAGAGCGGGGAGGAGACGCCAATGCTTAAAATAACCAAAACTTTTGAAGACAGGCTCCACGATATCGATCCGGACAACATTGAATCGGGCGCCTGGATAAGCCTGGTAAAACCTACAGCAGAGGAACTGCTGGTCACTGAAAGGATAACCGGAGCCCCCCAGGACTTCATAAGATCCGCGCTTGACCCTGAAGAATCCTCCCGCATAGAGATAGAAGACAATCACATCCTTGTACTTATAAACGTCCCGGTCAATCACGAAGACAGGCCCGGCGAGTACGACACCATACCCCTTGGAATGGTCGTCACCCCGGATTTTTTTGTCACGATCTGCCAGGAGTACAACGAAGTCCTTCACAGCTTCAAAGAGACGAGGTACAGGTACTTCAGCACATTCAAAAGGACCAGGTTCCTCTTCCAGCTTCTCTATCACTCAGCGCTGCTCTTCCTTAAGGATCTGCGTCAGATGGCGAGGAAATCTGACAAAATAGAACAGGACCTCAGGCTCTCTATGAAGAACGAGGAACTTTTTCAGCTCCTGGACCTTCAGAAGGGGCTTACATACTACTCCATGTCGCTGCGCTCGAACAGGGTCGTCGTTGAGCGTCTCCTGCGGCTATGCTCGAATACTCAGGTCAATCACCTGATAAAAATCAGGGAGGAAGACGAGGAGCTTCTCGATGACGTCAGGGTCGAATATGATCAGGCGATAGAAATGGCACAGATTCAGACGGATGTGCTTGCCGGAATGATGGATGCTTTTGCCTCAGTTATTTCGAACAATCTGAACATGGTCATGAAATTCCTTGCCTCTGTCACTATCGTGATGGCAATACCCACGATGATAGCCAGCTTCTTCGGAATGAACGTGCCCGTTCCCTGGACCTCGCACCCGCTTGGTTTCTACATTGTTGGCCTTGTCTCGATAATGCTCACTGTGGCTGCAACAGTGATACTGTGGAAAAAGAGGTTTTTCTGATAAATATAGTGCTGCCGGATAACCTATTCTTCCGATTATGTATATAATGTCGCAATAAGGAAGAGCAAGTTTCCTTGAAGGGGGAGACTCAGGATTGAATATACCCGAAGGCAAAAAAAAGAGGAATGTGATCATCGCGGTGCTCGTGGCTGCTGCAGCACTCTCTGCATACTTTCTTATGTTCGAGGCAAGGACAAAAGATGAGAGGGTAAGAGCTTCAGGAACAGTCGAAGTCACTGAGCTCAACCTCTCTCCCCAGGCAGGGGGAAGGATACTTGAGCTGAACATCAGCGAATCGGACCACATCACCAAAGGCCAGCTGATAGCGAGGATGTCCCTCGACGGAGCAGATCATGATGCCGCTATCGCCGAAGCCTCCCTTGCGGCCGCAAAAGAACAGCTGCTTGAGCTTCAGAACGGATTCAGAAAAGAGGACATTTCGAGGGCCGAAGCCGAATATGCCCTTAGAAAGGCTCAGCATGAACAGGCCGTGAGAGATGAAAAGCGCTTCCGGGAGCTTGCGGCGGAAGGAGTCGTATCGGTAAGGGAAGCAGAGCTCTACGAGGAGAACGTAAAAATCAAGATGAATGCTATGGAAATGGCTTCAGAGACCCTTCTGATGCTTAAAAGGGGAATAAGAACGGAGCAGATAGAGGCAGCCAAGGCAAATGTGAAGAGAGCTGAGGCCGCACTTCTCAAAGCAGAGACAATTGTCGGCTACAAGGAATTTTATTCTCCTGCCGAAGGCGTCATCC
Organism: Synergistaceae bacterium DZ-S4; assembly: GCA_025943965.1. Taxonomy (NCBI): domain Bacteria; kingdom Thermotogati; phylum Synergistota; class Synergistia; order Synergistales; family Synergistaceae; genus Caenicola; species Caenicola nitritireducens. The sequence goes on along the minus strand of JAPCWD010000012.1, from coordinate 31,325 downwards.
TCACCAAAAATTATGAAGCCGGCGATGTTATAAATCCCGGAGCACCGATCGCGACCCTTGGAATAATGACAGACTGCTGGATCAAGCTTTATATCCCCTCGACGCAGCTGGGGCTGGTCAAACTTGGAGGAGAGGCAGAGGTGAGTGTCGATGCCTATCCCGATAAAAAATTCAAAGCTGTGGTAAGTGAGATCAATCAGCAGGCGGAGTACAACCCCAGACTTTCTCTCACCCAGAGCGAACGTTCAAATATGGTCTTTTGGATCAAGCTCAGGGTCAATGATCCTGAAGGCATCCTGAAGCCGGGTATGCCTGCTGATGCCGTGATACTATGATACCTGACGGGAGCGAAATCTCTCTCTCTTATAAAGGGGCAGGCAAAAAGTTCAATGGGGTGGCCGCGCTTGAGGGCATAGATCTTGAAGTCCGCAGAGGCGAGATATTCGGATTCATAGGACCTGACGGAGCCGGCAAAACCACTTTGATAAGGATGGCCATGGGCATCACAAATCCGGATACCGGAGAGTGCACCCTTTTGGGTATGAAAAACAGGCGGAGGGCGAGGGTAAACGCCGGATATGTACCACAGCTTTTCAGCTTATATACTGATATGACTGTGAATGAGAATATTGCCCTCTTTGGTTCCCTCTATGGTACAGAGAGGGAAACGGTGCTTAAAAGAGCAGAGGAGATCCTTAAACGGACAGGCCTGTGGCCTTTCAGGGAGAGGCTGGTCGGAAAACTTTCCGGAGGGATGAAGCAGAAGCTTGCCCTTGCATCAGGACTTATGCATACCCCGGAGATCCTCTTTCTTGATGAGCCGACTACCGGGGTCGATCCTGTGGCTAGGAGGGAATTCTGGGCCATGCTCTATGAACTTAACAGACAGGGCCTGACTATAATAGTCTCCACTCCCTACATGGACGAGGCCGAACTCTGCACACGAAAAATGTTCATCAACAACGGAAGGATACTGGACGTGGGGACCTCAGAGGAACTTCTGAGCCGTTACGACAAAAAGATCCTCAGGCTTGAGCTGGATGAAAGAAGGGCAAAGGATTGGCTGATGAAGTGCGGACATGTATGCGATGCAAACCTCTTCGGCACTAACTACCATATAGTTGTGGACGATGCCGATGCCGCGGCCTGCGAAATAAGAAAAGAGCTTGATCAAAGGTACAGCCAGCTCCCTGACCTCTTCGAAGCTACACCCAGCCTTGAGGACCTCTTCGTTGCCTTCTCCGGAGGTGCGCTGCCTTGCCGCGTCCCGCAGTAGAGACAAGGGAACTGACAAAGAAATTCGGCAGCTTCACTGCCGTTGACCGCATAACTATGTCCATAGAAGAGGGTTCGGTATACGGATTCCTTGGACCTAACGGATCAGGAAAATCTACGACCATCAGGATGCTCTGCGGTCTTCTTGCACCCACATCCGGAGCGGGACTTGTCCTTGGCATGGATCTCGCGGGAGAGGGAAGGAAGATCAAGGACCGGGTAGGATATATGTCACAAAAGTTCAGCCTCTATCCTGAAATGACGGTGATCGAAAATCTCGAGCTCTACTCCGGCCTATACGGACTCCGGGGTGCGGAGAAGGAGAAGCGTATTGAGGATATGCTCAGCCTGGCAGGACTGAACGGACGCGAAGACGAGTATACGAGACTGCTTTCGGGAGGCTGGAGACAGAGGCTAGCACTTGGCTGCGCCATTCTCCACAAGCCGAAGATCCTCTTTCTTGACGAGCCTACGAGCGGCGTTGACCCTAAGGCCAGGAGGCTCTTCTGGGACATAATATACGATCTTGCGGCGGATGGCACGACAGTAATGGTTACCACACACTTTATGGATGAGGCGGAGCACTGCGACAGGGTCGCATTTATCTACTTCGGCGGACTCATAGCCGATGACACGCCTGCGAACCTGAAAAAGCTCATCCCAGGCAGGCTCTATGAAATTGGATCGGACCACTCCTTCGATCTTCTTGCAAAGATCGAGCGAGGTGAAGCGGGACCTGTGATCGACTCCTACTTTTTTGGGGAGAAGCTGCATCTCCTGGTAGGCAAAGAGCGGCGGATTGATGACGATGAACTCTTTAGGGGAGCTTCGGTAAAGGAGATCATACCGTCCATGGAAGACGTATTTACCTACCTGGTGAAGAAGGGATCAGTAATGGATCTTGGTGACGGAAGGCTGTCAGGTACAGGCGAGATGAGTCTTAAAGCCTCCGCTGAGGCAACGAAGGAGTGACAGCTGTGCATTTTGGCAGGCTTCGTGCCCTTATAGTCAAAGAGTTCATACAGGTCATGAGAGACAAGCTCACCCTTGCCATGCTCATATTCATGCCCGTTGCCCAGCTCCTGATATTCGGCTTTGCGATAAACACGGACGTCAAGCACCTTCAGACCGCGATATTCGACCAGTCGAGGACTCAGGAGAGCCGTGAGATGATAGAGAGTTTTACGGCCAGCAACTACTTTGACATCAAGCTCTATGCGGGCAACATCAAAGAGGTCAACAGGGCCGTCGAATCGGGGGCAGCCAAGGTCGGACTGATAATACCTCCCGATTATGCGCAGAAGATCAAAAGCGGCAGAGAAGCCGCAATACAGGTCATTATCGATGCCACCGACAATATGTCCGCATCATCGGCAATGGCTGCCGCTCAGACCATTGGCATGCTGAAATCACAGGAGATCCTGGGAGACAAATTCAGGCGTATGGGCTTTGAAATACCCGCCCAGGCCGTGGATATCAGGATCCGCCCATGGTACAATCCCGATTTTATCACCTCATGGTATCTTGTCCCCGGAATAATGGGGCTGCTCCTTACCATAACACTTATCGCGATGATGGCGATGGCTATAGTCAGGGAGAGCGAGCAGGGAACCCTGGAACAGCTGCTCGTGACTCCGATGCGTACCTGGGAACTGCTTCTGAGCAAGATACTCCCATACATAATAGTAGGATATATACAGGTGATCGTATCTATAATCGTAGGCATGGCAGTATTTAAAATGCCCTTTCTGGGGAGCAAGATACTCTTCTTTGTCCTGACGTTTTTTTATGTGGTTGCCAACCTCTCTCTCGGGATAATGATATCGACCTTTTCCCAGAATCAGATGCAGGCCCTCCAGCTTTCGATCTTCCTTATTCTCCCCAGTGTCCTGCTCTCAGGGTTTGTCTTTCCCACGGAGGCCATGCCGAGCGGATTCCGCTACCTCGGAGAGTGTATCCCCATTACATATTACATAAGGCTGTCAAGGCAGATAATACTGAAGGGCGGAGGGTTCGAATTTGTCTGGAAAGACACACTCGCACTCTGCGTATACATTGCGGTGATGTTTTCGTCAAGCATCGTAATGTTCAAAAAGCGTTTTGTTCCATGATCCGCAGGAGGAATATAAAATGAAAAAAATTATCCCCGTTGGAATAGTTCTCATTCTTATTGCCATACTCTCCGGTGCGGCTGTTGCCTTTTCTGCCGAACCTCAGGAGCTTGAGAGGCTGGTCCTGAAGGCAAGGGAGAGCAATCCGCTGGTATCCGCCGCAGAGGAGAGGGTGATCCGTGCGGAGGGAGCACTTCAGGAAGCCGGTGCAAAGATGGGACCGAAGTTTGGTGCCGGGATCGCTGCCATATGGCCGAAGGACAGATTAATGCCCATTGAAGGTATCCCCGTTGATTTCGTTAATGTTTATATAGCCGCTGCAGGTTTTGTGCAGACCATATATGCAGGAGGATCGCTTTCTGCCTCAAAGGAGGCTGCAAAACTTGCGAGGGATGCGGCTGTGGCCGAAAAGGAGAGAATTAGCCAGACAGTTGCAAATTCTGTCAGGACAGCATATTACAACTGGAAGAGAGCTTCTGCCAAAAAGATGGTCGCAGCAGAGGCGCTGAAGCTTGCCGGAGACCATCTTGAAAGGGCCGAGAGGCTTTTCAGGTCAGGGCTTGTTGCAAGAGGAGATGTACTAAGGAGCAAGGTCGCGGTCGCCGATGCGGAGCTTGCACTGATCAGGGCGGAAAATGCCGTCAGCATTTCCGCGGCAGCTCTTGAAAACGCTGTCGGGGCACCGCCGGAGGTCTCAGAAGCAGGTGCCGCACATCCCGAATATGTCCCGTCAAAAGAGGCTCTGGCAGAGAGGGAGTCCAATTTAAAAGCAGCTTATGAGAACAGGATGGAGGTCAGGATGTACGACCTGATGAGCCGCAGGGCAGCCAAGGTAGCCAGGGCTGCAGAAGGGCTGCTGCTTCCGCAGATAATTGCGGCAGGCGGAGTAATAAACTCCGGAGACGAATTCTTCCCAAGCGGAAACGAAGAGATGGTCTTCTCGCTTATGGTCAGGTGGACAATGTTTGACAGCGGAGAGGCATCTGCAAAGACGAAGCAGGCGAAGGCACAGGGAAGGGAGTTTCTCCATCTTATGGATGACATGAAGAACAGGATACGGATGGAGGTAACGGCCGCCGAGCTTGATCTCAGATCATCGCTCAGCAGACGGGAGGTCGCCCGCAGACAGGTGTCGGAGTCAGAGGAGGATTACAGGATCGCTGTCCGAAGGTATGAGGAACAGGTGGGGACTAATCTCGAGATGCTGGATGCAAGGCTTGCCCTGACAAAAAGCAGGACTGAGGAAGTTGATGCGCTATATGATATCCTTATTGCAGAGGCGAACCTCCTCTATTCGCTGGGCAAATAGCAGGCGGATAGAATTCCGGTGGCCATGCTCAAATGAAAGAATCCGGAAGCATAGTTTATTTTCACGCAAGTTTTCCGCATAAAAGGACATTGCGCCTTTTTTCTCTAAGTTAGAATCATAAATTGTTTTGTTTTGGCGTTTTATTCTTTCAATTTAGGAGAGGCTAGGCTTTTACCCTCTTTACTCAAATAAGGAAGAGGAATACAATTAACAGTGTGTGTAAGAATTGTCCCATTACAGGGACAGATATCTTAAAGTAAATGCCCGTTTGGGCGAAAAATCCAAGGAGGTTTTTTGTATGGCCGTACAGAAACGTACTTCCAAGAATGTTCTTCTCGACACAGCACTGAAGAACTTCTACGCAGCAGCAGAAGAGATGAACCTTGACGAGGGTCTTGTTGAAGTCCTCAGCCGTTCTGAAAGAGCTGTATGCGTCTCCGTCCCTGTAGTAATGGACGACGGTTCAGTAAGAGTATTTGATGGTTTCCGCGTACAGCATTCAACGGTCTGCGGACCGGCAAAAGGTGGTCTCCGTTTCCACCCCGACGTCAACCTCGAAGAATGCGAAGCCCTCGCAAGCCTTATGACCTGGAAGTGTTCGCTCGCCGGCATTCCTTACGGCGGAGGCAAGGGCGGGATCGCAGTAGATCCTTTCGAACTTTCACCCCGTGAGCGCGAGATGATGACCCGTACATTCGCAGCCCGTGTTGCGCCCTTCATCGGCGACTGGACAGACGTTCCCGCTCCCGACGTCAACACCGGCGGTCCCGAAATGGTCTGGATCATGGACACCATTTCAAAGCTTCGCGGCAAACTCGAGCCCGGCGTGGTCACAGGAAAGCCCATCGCCTACTGGGGATCGAAGGGCCGCACCGCAGCGACGGGACTCGGCGTCGCAACATGCGTGCTCGAACTCCTCAAAACACAGAAGGTAGATCCCAAAACAGCGACAGTGATAGTACAGGGCTTCGGCAACGTCGGAACTTACAACGCGCTCTTCCTCCAGGAAGCAGGGGCAAAAGTAGTCGGCATCAGCGACATCACCGGCGGATACTACTGCAAAGACGGGATCGACATCAAGGCAGCGAAGGCATTCGTAGAAGCACACCCGAAGCGTATCCTCGACGGCTACACTCAGCCCGGACTCGTCAGGATGAGCGGCGAAGAGATCCTTGAGCAGGAATGCCTTGTCCTTTCACCCTGCGCACTCGAAGGCGTTATCAGCGAGAAGAACGCTGACAAACTCAAGTGCAAATATATCGTCGAAGGCGCGAACGGACCCACAAGACCCGACGGAGATGTCATCCTGGACAAGCGCGGCATCATCGTTGTACCTGACTTCCTTGCCAACAGCGGCGGAGTCATCGGTTCATACTTTGAATGGGTACAGGACCTGGCCGGATTCTTCTGGACCGAGGAAGAGTACAATAACCGTCTCGTCCCGATCATGAAGGACAACTTCAAGAGGGTCTGGGATTATTCACAGGAGCATAACGTAAAGATGCGCCGCGCGGCGTTCCTCGTCGCCATCAAACGCGTTGCGGACGGACTCAAGCTGAAGGGTTTCTTCCTCTAAGCTTAAGCTCTTCAAACCGGATCAAATGATACAGGCCGCTCCCTCACTGGGGGCGGCCTTCGATTAGGGCGTTTTTCAGCAGCAGATGCCGAAGGTCTCTTCCATTGCCGTGATGAATTTCACGAGGGCTTCGTTTACGGGCACATCGATATCGTGTTTCTTCGCAAGTTTGCAGACTGTCCCTCCGAATGCCTCCACCTCTGTCTTCCTGCGGGCAAGGACATCCTGAAGCATCGATGTCCTGCCTGTGGGAGTAAGCGAACTCAGCGTGTCGATGCAGTGCCTGATGTCACTTTCGTCAAGGAACACATTCTCGGCGGCCGCTACTGCTACTGCCTCCCGCATTGCCGATGCCGCGAGGCTCCTTACCGCAGGTGAATCCTTTATGGCTCCGTAGCCGCACCTCAGAAGCGCCGTGACCTGATTGGCGCCCACATTGAGCATGAACTTCAGCCACAGGTCCCTTATCATATCTTCAGGAATGCTGTACCTGATCCCCGTCCTGCCGAAGAATTCCTCTACCGCGAGAACCTTGTCCGAGTAGCTCCCCGGAGTGTTTTTTGCTTCGCCGAAAGGAACGAATCCTAGGTTGACGTAGTCTGTGGAATCACCGGTCCTTGTAGCGTCGGTCCTCATAACATAGGAATAGAGGACCTTTTCAGCTCCGTAAGCCTTGCCGATCTCATCTTCGCTGGTTATTCCGTTAAGGAATGAAAGGACTGTCGTATCCTTGCCGACATGGCCGCGGGCCTCTTCTATCGCTTTGGAAAGGTGGTGGTTCTTTACTGCAAATATGAGAAGATCGGCGGGAGCGGTCTTTTTTGCCGGCCCGAAGACCGGGAACATGTAGGTCTTTCCATTTACGCATACTCCATGCTCCCTGTATCTTTGCTCCCTCTCCCCCGAAGCTATCACTCTTATGTTTTCCATGGGGACAGTTTCAGAGATCTTCGCGAGGTTTGCACTCCCGATCGCGCCAAGTCCTATCAGCGATACCGTTTCGATTTTTTTCATAAAAGAAATCTCCGTTTTCATAATTTTTTGTGCCGCACCATAGTATGAGAAGCTATTGTATACTATTTTTCTTCTTTTTTGAATAAGAAATGCCGGCACCCGAAAAAGGCACCGGCATTTCTTAAATTAACGGCGGGATCCTTATTAGAATATTTCTTTGGCCGTCACTGCCTTGTCAAACCAGTCTCTGCCCTCCACCATTCTGGTGACCAGCATCGCTGAGCATGTGTCGCCGGTCGCGTTGACCATCGTGGCAGCAGGGTCTACCAGGAAGCCTATCGTTGCGATTATCGGGAATGCTTCGGGCGGGAATCCGTACAGGCTCACGATCAGCATTTCTCCCACCAGTCCGCCTCCGGGGATGCCCGAGAGAACGACTCCGGAAAGCACTGCCACCGCGACTGCGGTTGTCATCGTTCCCACTCCGGTGAACGGAATGTTGAAGATGCCGAAGAGGAACGCTATCTTGAGGATACCGCTGAGGCAGGAACCTTCCATGTGGGCAGTGGCTCCGATGGGAAGCACGATCTCCGCTATGTCCTTGGGAATGCCGATATTATGCGCCGCTACGAGGTTGACCGGCAGCGTGGCGTTGCTGCTCTGGGTACCAAGGGCAGTTATGGAGGGAGTTATGATGTGCTTCCAGAAGGTGGCCACTCCCTTGCCCTCTGTTGCGAGCCAGGAATAGACCGTGAATGCCACAAAGAAATATCCGAAGGTGGCAATGTGGTAAATTATCATTGAGCGCAGGTAGGCGCCCAGCAGGTTGGGGCCGTAGTCTCCAACCAGCGTTGCAAAGTAGGCGCCGAGTCCGATCGGTGCATAGTACATGAGATATTTGACCATCTGCAGCATCGCATCGGCAAATACCGCTATCCCGCGTCCCACGGCCCTGCCTCTCTCACCAAGCGTCTGCAGGCAGAAGCCGAAGAAGATCGTGAAGAGGATCAGCGGAAGCATGGCGCGCCTTGACAGAAGCAGCGAGAAGTCTTCCACGGTAAAGGCCTTCACTATCTGGTCTGCCGTCCTGAGAGCCTGGAAGTCTTCCGGTGCCTGGAGCTGGATGTTCGTTCCTGCAGCAGGAGGGAAGAATGTGACTGTAACAAGCATGAGGAGCGCAGCTATGGCTCCTGTAACGAGGAAGACGATAACCAGAGATTTCATGACTTTGCCGAGTCTTTCCATTGAGGACATGTTGGCGACGGCGCTGCAGATCGTTGAGAAGACCAGCGGTACTACTACCATGAACATTGCATTGATAAAGACATCTCCAAGAGGCTTGAATACCAGCGCGTCTTTCCCCATCACCGCTCCGACAATACAGCCTATGACGATCGCTGTGAGAAGTATGATAGGGAACCGGTAGGCTTTCCAGAGACTGTTTGATCCTGATGCCATGTTTACCTCTCCTTCCTTTTCTGCTTTGTCTGTAACTGTTGAAAGTATAAAACATACATTCCGATGTTAAAAGAGGCGGCCTGATATTAAATCATTTTTGTCACAAATTGACCATACCATTATAAACAATAAGGAGGAAAAATGAAAAAAGCTGTCCGTGAAAAATCAGGTAAACAAGGATAAAAGATGCCCTGTGTTCTCTGCAATCAGTTGCGCAATATTATACACTCTTTCTCCCGGATCGTTGCGCTGACTTAAGGTCAGAAAAGGGTCTCTTTTCCCATAAGCAACTTTACCTTTCTTAGTATCAGAGTCCTCTCCTTCTCTTCTATGGTGCCGTGGACCTGGTATACTACTGAACTGTCTGCGTCGATCAGGGCGAAATTAGCATCGCTCCTCACAAAAGAAAAGTCGTTGCGCATTTTGCCGTCCCAGTCACCGTAGACTGTATGGCCGGCCTTTTCCGATTCCATGACAAGCGAGTCCTTCCACTTTCCCAGAAAGAGTCGTGATGCGCCTGAACAGTCCACGACGGGGAGGACGAAGAGCAGTGCCTTCTCGTTATCGGGCAGCTGATTTCTGAATTTTTCCAGCTCATCCTTAAGAGCCCTGTTCCTGTCCTTTGTCTCGCGGGTCTCGTAAAAGCAGAGCACGATCTTACCGGAGATATCTTCAAGGGTCAGCGCGCTTCCGTCTCCCGAGGCTATCCGAAAAGGGGCGGCCCTCTGTGCTCCCTCCGAGGCCGTTGTTAAGGAGGATGCCAGGGCCATCAGAAATATGAGGCATATGATAAAGGATCTTCTGTACATTTAATACGACCTCCTATTATGCTGCTTCAGGGCGCCAAAGGCCCCCTGCCTTCTATATTGTATTTTAAAAAAAGAAATATGGGGATATGCAGAAAAGGATATTTGTATCAGGCCGACAGATCAGAGGCAGGGTAAAGAAAAAAGCGTCCCGGAAAATCCTGGGACGCTTATGCTATCGATGGTGCCGGAGACGAGAATTGAACTCGTACGGGTTTCCCCACACGCCCCTCAAACGTGCGTGTCTACCATTTCCACCACCCCGGCACTCGGGACTTAGAAATTATACGTAGCATCTCCTCTTTCGTCAAGTCTCTATTTGAAAAAAGAAAGGCCTGCTGTTCATGAAAATTTCGGTCTCTGCCGATAAAAAAAGATCGGAGGCACCCTGAGGCGTCTCCGACATGTTTTAAGGGGCTTAATTGCCGTATTCCCGGCGTTCCTTGATACGGGCTGCTTTTCCGCTGAGTTTGCGCAGATAGTAAAGCTTTGCCCTGCGGACCTTACCCTTGCGTACGATCTCTACCTTATCAACGCTGGGGCAGTGTACGGGGAATATTCTTTCGACTCCTATCCCGCCGGACATCTTCCTTACGATGAAGTTCTCGCGAAGTCCGCCGTGTTGGCGTCCTATCACTACGCCTTCGAAGATCTGTATACGTTCACGGTTGCCTTCCTTGACTTTGACGTGGACTTTTACCGTGTCGCCGGGGCGGAACTCTGAAAGGCTCTCGTCCGCCTTTGAGAATTTCTTCTCAATGAGTGCTATTCTTGGATCGATCATGAGGTTTTTCCCTCCCTGTCATGTTTTGGATTTTGTCGTTTTAATAATTTCAGGGCCTTCCGGCCTCTCTGCGGAGAATGATCCTGCTTCATCTCCAGCCAAAAAATCTGTCAAGCGTTATGCTTACCGCACTTCGTACCGATAGGTGGTTCCAGCTGTCCGTTCCTCCCGCGATGGGTGTCATCACCGAGTCTGCCTCTTTAAGGACATCCTCGTGAAGTCCCCATCCCGTTCCGAATATGAAAACCGGCGGGAGATCCTCCTCCAGTATCCTGCGCTTCAGCGAGAGCCAGTGTACGGCTCCCTCGGCCGGTTTTGCGGTGGTCGCGATCGTGAAGGGTTTTGCCTTTTCCCTTTCACTTACCAACTTGAGCGCTCTGTTCACGGAGGCGAAGATCTTAAGCGTGGAGAAAGCCTCGCTCCTGTCAGGGTTGTAGGTCGAGCCCCATCCTTCAGTCCAGTGGGCCGCGATCTTCTTGGCCATATCCCTCTGCTGTGCAAGCGGGGTGACCAGAAGGTACTTCTTTATGCCGTAGGTGCGGCACGCCCTCGCGATGTCGTGCAGATCCATTCCGGTAATGGCAGTAGAAGATCTGTCTCCTCTTTTGTCGAGGACAGGGTAGTGGACTTCCATCACATAAGCCCCTCTTGACATCCAGGGTATTATCCCTGCGCGCCCGACTATGTCGGGCCTTCTTCTGAGGGTCCTCTCCACTGCCTGCCTTCTGCGCCACTTCTTTATGGCCTTTTCGTCTCCGCTGAGCAGTATCTCCGGCACCTTTTGCCCTTCCCACTCGGAAGGCCTGGTGTAGTGGGGCGTGTCAAGCATGCCGCCGAAGAAGGAATCCTCCCTGACAGCTTCCGACTTGCCGACCACTCCGGGGATCAGCCTCGAAACGGCATCCACTATCGCCATTGCGGGCATCTCTCCGCCGGTGAGCACAAAATCACCTATTGATATTTCAAGGTCCACGTTCTTTTCTACGAATCTTTCGTCAACGCCTTCATAATGACCGCAGAATATCACAATGTGCTCTTTTCTCGACAGGTCTTCGACAAGCTCCTGATGGAGCCTGGTTCCCTGGGGGGATGGATACACCACGAAGGGCGCTCCCTCTCCCTTAAGGCTTTTCAGGGCCTTTTGGAGCGGCTCGGCCATCAGGACCATACCGCCGCTTCCGTACGAGTAATCGTCGATCTGCCTGTAGGAGCCCTCTGCGAAATCCCTGATGTCCAGGACTTCGACTTCAAGCTTTCCCTTTGCTATCCCGCGTCCGAGGACGCTCGCGCCGAGATAGGCGCGTATAAGGTCAGGGAATGCCGTTATTATGGTTATTCTCATCTCAGTCCCAGAGGCCCTCCGGTACGGTCACCAGCATTATGCCCGCTTCGGTGTCCACACTTCTTATTGCTTCTGCAAGAGCGGGGATGGGTTTCAGCTGTCCCTCCGCCGTCCTTACAAGATAGACATCGTTGCTTCCGGTCCGGATCACTTCTTCAAGGATCCCGAGTTCCTTTTCTGAGGCGGTGTCAAGCACCCTGATGCCTATGATATCGTCGATCCAGTATTCATCTTCGGAAAGCTCTGTGCGTTCATCTTTCGATACCGTAATGACGCTTCCCTTGAAAGCTTCAGCCGCGGTCCTGTCAGTGACATCTGAGATCTGAAGGAATAAAGTATCCTTGCCCTCATATGGAACTATTTTTTTGACACTGACAGTCCGGTTCGGTACGCCCGGTTTTTCCAGGGTGAGTTTTTTCATTTTGAAAAAACGTTCGGGATGATCGGTCAGGGGGAGTATCAGCATAGTTCCGCCGACTCCGTGTACCCCGACTATCTTGCCGATGGCCACCCTTTCTTCCGGCCGTGCCTCACTCTTCTTCGACATCTACATCGACCTTTTCACCGGATTTGACCGACGCGGCCTTGGCTACGTGGCGGATGGCGTTGATGGTGGATCCCTTCTTGCCAATTACCCTGCCTATGTCGTCCTCGGCCACCCGTATGGTCAGCAGGATGGCTCCGGAGTCGCTCCGATCTTCTCTGATCTTGACCTCGTCAGGTTTTGTTACAAGCCTGCGAACTATCAGGTCTACCAGTTCAATGTAATCAGGCATAACTATCGACCGCCCTATTCTGCTGCCGGAGCATCAAAGACCCCGGCCTTTTTGAGCAGTATCTTGGCTGTGTCGGAAGGGGAAGCCCCGTTCTTCAGCCAAAAAGCCGCACGCTCTACGTCCACTTTTACCTCTGCAGGATCTGTCAGAGGATTGTAGGTCCCGAGTATCTCTATGAAGCGGCCGTCTCTTGGAGAATGAGAATCGGCTACCACCAGGCGATAGAAAGGAGCCTTCTTTTTCCCGTGACGGGAAAGACGGATACGAACTGCCATTTGCGCAAACACCTCCTGTTTGTAGGGTTCCTCGGTGATTTGATTTTCACTTCCTGTACGTTATATGGGTGAAAATCAAATGACTGAGAAACCCAAAGTTATCTTTTTGAAATCGGAAACCCGATAAAAAGCTCGTTTGTAGATTGTGCAAAGACGGCTGAGCTATTGCTTAGCCATGTCCTAAAAACTACTGCTTGCCCGCCCTTACAGGCGGCTCTTACTTAAAAAATCCCCTCCGGCCTCTGCCGAAGCCGCCCATTCCGCCCATGCCGGGGGGCATCTTAAAGCCTTTGCCGCCGGCGGCCATCTTGCCTATGCCCTTCATCATGCTCTTCATCTGTTCGAACTGCGCCAGGACCTGGTTGACCATCTGGACTGTAGTGCCTGAACCCTCGGCTATCCTTCTGCGGCGGCTTCCCTTTATGATCTCCGGGTTCCGTCGCTCCCTGATCGTCATCGAGAGGATGATCGCCTCAGTCTGCTTCATCCTTTTCGGGTCTATGTTCGCATCCTTGAGAGCCTTGCTTCCTCCCGGGATCGGGAGCATTTCCAGCACCTTTTCGAGTGGTCCCATCTTCTGTATCTGCTGAAGCTGGAGAAGCATGTCCTCCATGGTGAACCTGTTTTTTTTCAGGCTCTCCGTCATCCTGTTTATGTCAGCCTCTGAGGTCGCGGACTGTACCTTTTCAAGGAGTCCCTCGATGTCGCCCATCCCAATGATGCGCTGTGCAATGCGTTTGGCGTCGAAGACCTCCAGGTCCTCGGTCTTCTCGCCGCAGCCCGCGAGTTTTATCGGTACGCCGGTGCTGGCACGGACTGCCAGAGCAGGACCTCCCCTTGCGTCGCCGTCAAGCTTGGTAAGTACGACACCGGTCAGGCCGAGGCGCCTGTGGAATGTCTCAGCTACGTTTACGGCCTCCTGGCCTGTCATGGAATCGACCACGAGCAGTATCTCGGTGGGGGGCACCGCAGCTTTCATCGTTTCGAGCTCGGTCATCAGCTCGTCGTCCATCTGGAGGCGTCCTGCGGTGTCCAGGATGATCATGTCGCAGAGATGGTCCTCCGCGTATTTGCGGGATCTGGACGCAACCCTTACTGGATCTGTCTCTCCGGGCTCAGGTCCCCAAAAGTGGATATTTGATTTTTCGGCGAGCACTCTCAGCTGGTCCACGGCCGCCGGTCGACGGAGGTCGCACGCAACTACGAGAGGCTTATGGCTCTTCGCCATCCTCTTGGCGATCTTTACCGCTGTCGTCGTCTTTCCGGATCCCTGAAGACCGACCATCATGTAGATCGTCGGGGGCTTGGGCGATATTGCGAGCGGGACCGGAGCTTCGCCCATTATCCTGACCAGTTCCTCGTATACTATCGTGAATATCAGCTGCGCCGGGGTAACGGAATCCAACACCGTCCTTCCAGTCGCCCTGACCTTTATGGCTTCGACAACGTCCTTTACGACCTTGTAGTTTACGTCCGCTTCGAGCAGTGCCCGTCGGACCTCTCTCAGAGCCTCGTTTATGTCTTCCGGAGTGAGCTTGCCTTTCCCTCTCAGCCCGGCGAAGATGTTTTCAAACCGTTCCTTTAATGAATCAAACATTATTTTCCCCTTACGCTTCCAGCAATTTTTTCATATTCCTGTAGAAGTCTTCCGGCAGCCGGTCCCTGGCTTCATCAAGCATACGCCGGACCTCTTCGAGTTTGCTCTCTTTATCAAGCAGGCCGAGAGCATTTTCCGCGTTTTCCATGTGCTCTCTTGCCCTTGTTATGAGATCGTGGACTCCCTGTCTGGAGACTTTCAGCGATTCGGCCGCCTCAGCCAGCGAGAGGTCCCCGAGAAGGACCATTTCGCAGGCGAGCCTCTGTTTCTCTGTTATCAGAGATCCGTAGAGATCAAGCAGATGTCCGTCCCTTATGCGCTGAAAAAGCGGATCCGTATCCTGCAAAATATCCCTCCTGCTTCCTTGAACCAGAGAATTATACTCAGCAGCCTCATGCCTGTCAAGTAAAATTACTTGACAGGCATGAGGTTCTCTCTGCGAATAAAAAAAGGAGCCCCGAAGGGCTCCTTCCGTATTGCGGCTAAATTACTTCGTCATCTTTATCTGTCCGTATTTCTCAGGGACCTCGACAGATGCGGCGTTCATGAATCCCTTGCCGAAGATGTAGGTATCCTGATAGACAAGCAGATGGTTTTTGCTTGTCACGCCCGTACCGAGGTCTGTATAGTAGTTCCCGTTCCACTTGGCTCCCGGCGTGTACTCGCCGTAGCAGGCCATCAGGTCGTCCTTGCTGTCAAGCTTCGCTGTTCCTTCAACTATCCTCTTGCCGAACTCTGCAAGTGCAACGCTGTTGGTGTAGCCGTACGAGAAGGCCCATGTCCCCATGCGGCCCGCCGCGCCTGCATCAGAAACTGCCTTTTCGACCTTTTCAAGGATGACCGGCCAGTTTCCTGCTTCAGCTGCAAGGTCGATGCCGAATGCTCCCGGATAACCCATAAGGGGTGAGGGAAGGTCGGCTTCGATGAAGAATCCGCCGTTTGCGGCAAGCTGCTTGAGAAGCGGTTCTGTGTGGGCGTCGTTCGTGCAGAAAAACGCGGTGTTCTTTCCGTACTTGCTTACCCATGCCGGTGTCTTTTCAAGGATGAACTGCTGCGCGCCCGCCACGCCTACATCGCTGGTCGGGTCGGGAGCTGTCTCAAATACAAACTTCATGCCGAGGTCTTTGCAGGCCTGCTCCATGATGAGGCGGCGCCTTCCGAGTGTTTCGTAGCTCATGTGACGGGGGAAGGATATGTGGACGAATGTGTCGCATCCGAGTTCCTTGGCTGTGTGGATGATCAGATAGCCGCGGGAGACGAAATCTGCGTTGATCGTAAGGTCTGCGACAGATGAGATAACGTTCGGGTCTTCGTGGGCTTCGCCCGCGAAGCAGAGTATGTCAGGGCGTTTTTCCTTGATGCGGCGGAAACCTTCAGCAGTTCCGGGAATCGCCTGGTTGACTACCACGACCTTCATATCGGGGTCGTCTGCAAGTCCCGCGATCTGGGCGATCGTCGTCTCCATCTCTGACATGAAGTTGTCGGGATAGGTAAGATGCTTGATCATTCCGCCGGTGGATACATCGCCGTACTTCTGGATGGCGAGCTCAGCTCCGCGAAGGTCATCTTCGCTCTGGGAGACCGTACCTGTGACTATGCCAATGTGGAACGCTGCCTTTGCCGCTTCCTGCTTTGCCGGTTCCTGTGCCTGCTCTGCAGGTTTCTGCGCCGACTGGATCATGAAGAAGCCCAGCGCGAGCACAACAACTACACCGATGATCATCAAAGTTTTCTTTGACATGAACTCATCCTCCTTGAAATGATTGAACAAAGTACTTTTGCCGCCCTATGGAAACCGTTTTGTCCTGCCGCAGCAGGACCCGCTGAATTCTATAAACTGAATTCTATAATCAGTTCACTGTGATGTCAATTGATCACAGCTTTACACTGTCATTCTTCCTCCGGATCATAGAGGCAGTATAATGACTGGGTACCCGCTTCTCCAAGCCCCCCTTCCGAAATCTCCTCGTACAGTTCCCTTGTCAGGGTGAGGGCGGGCAGGTCCAGTCCTATTTCATCGGCTGCCTCCTCGGCAAGTTTCATGTCCTTTATGTAATGTTTTACGAAAAATCCAGGGTCAAAGTCGCAGTCCAGTATCCTGGGGCCGTAGTTCGTGAGGCTCCAGCTGCCCGCGGCCCCTCCTGATATCGCTTCAAGGACCTCTCTCCGGTCCAGGCCGCAGCCCTTTGCGAAGGCCAGCCCTTCGCACATTCCCGTCATAGTTCCCGCAAGGGTGATCTGGTTCACCAGCTTAGTGTACTGTCCGCACCCGGCCTTACCCATGTGTTTTATGTTTGTCCCCATCAGTCTGAAGTAGGGGAGGGCGCGTTCGAAGTCTTCCTTTTCTCCGCCTGCAAGGATGGTGAGCTTTGCCTCTCTTGCCCCCCTGTCGCCTCCCGTTACGGGGGCGTCCAGTACGGATATGCCCCTCTTCCTGCCGGCTTCCCATATCCCGGCCGCCAGTTTCGGGCTGGAGGTCGTCATGTCCACCAAAAGCGAACCTTCCGCAGCGGACTCGATCAGCCCCTTTTTGCCGAGGTATATTTCCTCGACGTCCTTCGGATATCCGACTATCGTGAAAATGACATTGCATTTCGCTGCCACTGCTGCGGGGGAGTCCTCCCAGACTGCTCCCGCTTCGACAAGTTTATCGGACTTGGTCTTCGTCCTGTTGTAGACATGGACCTCGTTGCCGGCCGCAAGCAGGTGGCCCGCCATGCTCGATCCCATTACCCCGGTCCCGATGAATCCTAAAATCGTTTTGTCCCTCATTATGATCCGCTCCGATTTCTTCAAAAAAGTGGTTGATCCGGCGGGATCTGCAGCTTAGACCCTTTATTATGATACTACCTTACATGTTTATATTCCACACATAGTATAAAAATTGACGGTCGCTGCCGGTTAGGCGTACAATTCAAGTAACCAATATCCCGTATAAGTTTATATTTGTGACCTGTAAGTACTATAATGACCTGAGTACTCTTTTCTGTCCCATATCAGAGATGCACTCTTGGATAATGTTGTTAGAAAAAGGCTTTTCTGTTATATATAGAAGCAAATGTTTATTTAGTGTTAAGAAAATGAGGTGAAGCGGATGCCCGAAGGAGTACCACTCCTGAAGATGGAGAACATCGGCAAAGAATTCTTCGGAAACAGAGTCCTCTCAGATGTCAGTTTTTCACTGATGCCGGGAGAAATAATGGGCCTGGTCGGTGAAAACGGAGCAGGCAAATCGACCCTGATGAACATCCTCTTCGGCATGTCGGTGATCCAGGAGACCGGCGGATACGAAGGGAAGATATTGATCGACGGGGAAGAGAAATCGTTCAGGGACCCCTTTGACGCGCTTGAAGCGGGGATAGGGATGGTCCACCAGGAATTTTCACTTATACCGGGATTCACTGCTACAGAGAACATCCTCCTTAACAGGGAATCAATGAAATACAACCCGCTTGTGGAGGTCTTCGGAGACAGGTTCAAGACACTTGACAGGCAGGACATGCAGAAAAGGGCTGAAAGGGCCATAGATACCCTCGGAGTGGCACTTGCCCACGACACCCTCATCAGCGAAATGCCCGTCGGACACAAACAGTTCACAGAGATAGCGCGGGAGATAGACAGGCAGAAGACAAGGCTCCTCGTCCTCGACGAGCCGACGGCAGTCCTTGCCGAATCGGAGGCTACGGTGCTGATAGATGCCCTAAAGAAGCTTGCTGCCCAGGGCATTTCCATAATATTCATCTCCCACAGGCTCCAGGAGATCATCGACCTATGCGACAAGCTTGTCGTTCTGAGGGACGGAAGAGTCATCCAGGAGGCCAAGACGGAGGAGACGAGTGTAAGGCAGATCGCGAGCTGGATGGTCGGCAGACAGATTTCAGGTGAACCATGTGCAGACGAAGAAAAAGAGAGAAAGTGCGGAGATGTCATCCTCAGAACAGAGCACCTATGGGTGGACATGCCCGGTGAGACAGTGAGAGATGTTTCCATAGAAGTCCGCCGGGGCGAGATATTCGGCCTCGGAGGACTTGCAGGCCAGGGCAAGGTTGGCATTTCAAACGGGATAATGGGCCTCTATATTTCCGGAGGCAAGGTCTTTGTAAGGGACAAGGAGATAAAGCTCAACGATCCCAGCGCCTCCCTCAACGAGGGAATGGCTTTCGTATCCGAGGACCGGAGGGGAGTGGGGCTGCTCCTTGAGGAGGGCATAGACTGGAACATTACCTTCACGGCGATGCAGGTCCAGGAGAAGTTCATCACAAAACTCCTCGGCGGGCTGGTCAAGTGGCGCGATGACAAGGCAGTTACAAAATGCACGGAAGATTTCATTAAGGCGCTGGAGATCCGTTGCACGGGACCTAAACAGAGGGCGGTCGAACTCTCCGGAGGAAACCAGCAGAAGGTATGTCTTGCAAAGGCCTTCGCAGTTGCGCCTGAGATACTCTTTGTCTCGGAACCTACGCGCGGAATAGATGTCGGAGCTAAAAAACTCGTTCTTGACACGCTTAGGAGAGTCAACGAAGAAACAGGGACGACAATAATAATGACTTCTTCGGAACTCGAAGAACTCAGGTGTACATGCGACAGGATAGCGATCATCAACGAGGGAAGGGTCTCGGGCATACTGCCGGCAAATTCTCCGGCAGAAGAGTTTGGGCTCCTTATGCTCGGACACGTCGGGGAAGGGCTCATCGAACCTGTCTCCGCAGGGAACGGCAGGTGCTGATCATGAAAGAAAAACTGCAGTTGTTCATTGAAAACGCGGGATGGCCCAGGATAATAATAGGGCTCTTCCTGCTCTCGCTCTTCATAGCGGCTCCCTTCGTGGGGGTCCGCCTGGACGCATCGCTCTCCGACACCCTGGTGCGGGTCGGGATGAACGGGGTGCTAGTCCTTGCGATGGTCCCGATGGTCCAGTCGGGATGCGGACTCAACTTCGGACTTCCGCTCGGGATAATCGCGGGACTTCTAGGAGCCGTGACCTCCATCCAGATAGGCGTTAAGGGAAGCATTGGCTTCCTCATCGCGATGGTGATAGCGGTCCCGCTTGCTGTGGTTTTCGGCTGGATGTACGGACAGCTGCTGAACAGGGTCAAGGGAGACGAGATGATGATAGCCACCTACGTTGGTTTCTCATCCGTTGCTCTCATGTGCATGGCGTGGCTCCTCCTTCCTTACACCAGCCCGACGATGATATGGGGCTACGGAGGCTCCGGGCTCAGGACCACGATAAGCGTCGAGGGCTTCTGGCTCAATGCGCTCAGCAAGCATCTCCACATACAGATAGGACAGTTCTTCTACGTCCCGATAGGGATGTACCTCTTCTTCGGGTTTATGGTCTTCCTGGTCTGGGGATTCTTCCGGACAAAAACAGGCACTGCCATAACGGCAGTTGGCTCCAACCCTGAATTTGCAAGGGCATCCGGGATCGACGTAGACAAAATGCGCACGATCTCGGTGATCCTCTCAACAGCACTGGGCGCCATAGGGATACTCGTATACGAGCAGAGCTTCGGTTTCGTCCAGCTCTATATGGGCCCATTCTACATGGCCTTCCCGGCGGTCGCCGCGATACTCCTCGGCGGAGCTTCGGTCAACAAGGCCTCGATGATGAACGTCCTCGTCGGTACGTTCCTCTTCCAGGGTATACTCACGATGACGCCCTCGGTGATCAACAGCGTCATGCAGACAGACATGTCTGAGGTCATAAGGATCATAGTCAGCAACGGAATGATCCTGTACGCCCTCACCAGGAAAGTGATGGTGAAGAGATAATGGCGGACAAAAACAAAGGCTCGATGAGCCTCAAAAATATACTTGCCAACAACGCCGTCCCCATAATCTTCATCGGGCTCTCAGTGATAGCGATACCCATCTCCGGCTTCTCGGCGAGCTACCTGATACAGGAGATGCTGACAAGGCTTGCAAGGAACTCCTTCCTCGTCCTCTCCCTCCTTATACCTATACTGGCGGGAATGGGGCTGAACTTCGGAATGGTGCTCGGCGCCATGGCCGGGCAGATCGGCCTGATATTCGTGACGGACTGGGCAGTGACCGGCGTCTACGGGATGGCACTCGCAGCACTGATCGGGACCCCGATAGCGGTCGTCCTCGGGTACATATGCGGAGCCGTGCTCAACAAGGCCAAGGGCAGGGAGATGGTCACATCGTACATCCTGGGATTCTTCGTCAACGGAGTCTACCAGCTGATAGTCCTCTATACGATGGGCAGGGTCATCCCGATAACCAACCCGCAGCTTGTCCTTTCGAGGGGGTACGGCATCAGGAACGCCATTAACCTTACCGGGGTCAGGCACGTACTTGACAACCTGATCCCCTTCAGGATCTCCGGCATCGACATACCGCTTGCGACGTTCATTTTCATAGGTATGTTCTGCCTCTTCATAGTCTGGTTCAGGAAGACGAAGATCGGACAGGACATGAGGGCGCTCGGACAGGACATGAAGGTCGCCGAGGAGGCGGGCATACCCGTCGAAAGGACGAGGATAATCGCGATACTCATCTCGACGATCCTTGCCTGCTACGGACAGATAATATTCCTTCAGAACATCGGCACCATGAACACATACAACAGCCACGAGCAGGCAGGCATGTTCGCCATCGCCGCCATCCTCATCGGCGGAGCCTCGGTCAGCAGGGCCACGATCACGAACGTCTTTGTCGGGGTCATCCTCTTCCACCTCATGTTCGTAGTATCTCCGATGGCGGGCAAGGAGCTCATCGGACAGGCCCAGCTTGGCGAGTACTTCAGGGTATTCGTTTCCTACGGGATAATCGCGCTTGCGCTCGTCCTCCACGCATGGAGAAGGATGAGGGCAAAAGCGGAGGCCCGCAGGAGCCTGCGGGGGGAGGAGTAGGCCATGAACAACGGATCCGTCAATAAGAAGAGACTGGTGATAAGGCTTGTCCTTTTGGCCCTGCTCGTCGTTTTATGTTTCCTCCTCTATTATTACGGAAAGCAGCACGAGATCCTTCTCGACAACAAAACGGCCGAGATCGGCGGACAAACTTATGAGGCCGCGGAGCTTGTCAGGATAACCATCAACGGCGATGCGTCGAAACCGACGGTACTCAATGCCAAAGAGAGGACCCTGGTCAAGGTCACCGGTCCCAGGCATACGATAAAAGTGGAGATAGTTGATAAAGTTGCGGACAGGGTCATCAAAACTGAGGAAAGAGTCTTCAACTTCGGAAAGACCTCCTCTTTGATGATATCGATCCCGGCAGTTGCGGAAAAAGCACAGGATGTATATCTTCCCCTGCCCGGGACCATGGTCCAGGCTCCGGCTCCTGCACCCGAAACATCACCGGCTACGGAGACGACGGAGACAGAAGGAGCCCCCGGGGCGGAAATGGAGGCCCCTTCGCTCTCAGACTGAACTGTTTCAACAGCAAAGAGACATAAAAAAGGCCGCCCTTCGAAGGCGGCCTTTTTCCATCTGAGGGATCACTGTTTGACGTGGACGTTGAGATTGGGATATGTAAAAGCTATGCCGTTCTTCCTGAACAGATCATCCAGTCCGTTGAAAAGGTCCCAGTAGACGTCCCAGAATATGCTGTTGTCCGCCCAGGCCCTCACAACGTATTCGATGGAGCTCTCCTTGTAGTCGCTCACGGCGACAAAAGGAGCGGGATCCCTGTCGACCTGCGGATGGGCAGATATATAGTCCAGCAGGACCTTTCGCACCTTTTCCGGCGGGCATTCGTATGAGACGTTGATCTTAAGGTTGAACCTGCGCTTGTCTTCAGTGCTGTAGTTGGTGATCTTGCTGCTTGAAACGTCACTGTTCGGGATATAAATCATTATGTTTTCAATGGTCAGCATTTTTGTGTGTACGAAGCCTATCTCTTTTACAGTTCCGCCTGTGCCTCCGACTTCAACGTAATCGCCTACCTTGAAGGGCTTTATCGAAAGCAGCATCAGCCCCGAAAGGACATTCGAGAGCAGGTTCTGTATCGACAGCGAAATTGCAAGTCCAGCAACGCTCAGTATTGCCACAAGTGATGTGACCTGGATCCCGAGCGCACCGGCCACCACCATGAAGATGATGAAATGCAGCACCAGCCTTACCGCAGTATGGAAGAAGCTTTTCAGGGTCACATCGACGTTGGACCGGTTCAGTGCCCTATCGAGGAACGAGAGGATAAGCTTCGATATTATCAGTCCGCCGATAAGGTATATAAGGGCGGGCAGGAGCGTAGAGAGAGTTAGTTTCCCAAAGAACTGCGTCACGGCAGTAAAATCAAGGTCCATTCAGAAGGCCATCCTTTCAGGCTGCAATGTTTTGTTCATTTTAACATAAGGAAGGGCCGCGGAAACGAGCCGTCGGGGAATTTGCGGCTCCAGAAGCCGCGGAGAATTCGCGAACTAAGAATCATGTTCGCTGGAGAATTTGCTCGCTTCGCATCGCGGAGAATTGCCTGACTTAGTCAGGCGGGAACTGATTCCTAAAGACTTAAGGGCCAATTCACCGCAACACAAGCGATTATTAGGACCTGGTTTCTTCGCTCTTACGATAGTTTGACTACTGTTTGACAACGTTTGACGATCGTTTGACTGTATATACGATTGCTTAGCCATGTCCTGAAATCAACTGCCCATTGCTTGCCAACTGCTTGCCGTCTGACCTGTTCTCCGCCCCCAATGTTATAATCACGAATACAACCCTATATTTCGATATAACGTATGGTCGGCAGATTTCAAAGAGCCTGACATCCGCATGAAAGGGATGGGACAAATGGACATTGAGAAAATACTTCTGAAATACGATGAAATGATCGCAAAGGGAGAGCTGCGGGCTGCCGCCGGATACCTTGAAAAGAAGGCGGCCCAGTGCGGTGAAGAGGGTTACAGCACCTCCGCCATAACCATATTCAACGAACTCGAGGGCTTCTGGCGAGTTGCCGGAGAGAAGGAAAAGAGCTATGCGGCCGCAGAGGCGGCGCTCGCCCTCATCGCTACCTGTAAAATGGAGGGAAGCATCGGGCACGCTACCACGCTTCTCAACTATGCCACAGCCAAGACCGCCTTCGGAGAGGCTAAAGAGGCACTCGAGCTTTATGACCGGGTGGAGAAGATATACGACTGGCAGCTCCCCGAGGACGACTACCGGTATGCCGGGTTATACAACAACATGGCCCAGTCCCTGCTGCGCGTAAACGACGTGAAGACGGCGGGTGAATATTTTACAAAGTCGCTTGCACTGCTTGAGAATATGAAAAAAGTGGAGTCCGAGACCGCCACCTGTCATGCCAACCTCGCGATATGCCTGATGGCCCAGAAAAATTTGGAAGAAGCAGGGGAGAATCTCAAAAAGTCAGAGGAGCTCTTTGCTTCGCTTCCAGGAGACCCTCATGCGGACAGCATGCTTGCTACGCGGGGGCAGCTTGAGTACATGCTCGGCAATTATGCCGAGGCAGCGGGATATTACAGAAGAGCTGCTGAAAACATCGAAAAACGATTCGGACAAAACCCATACTACGCCCGCGCCTGCAGGAACTGCGCTAAGGCCCTCGAAGCTGCAGGGAACGGGGAAGAGGCAGAACGCTGGCAGCACCTTGCCGACATCGCGCTTGAGCGGAGGTAGTGCCTTGCAGGGGCTTGAACTCAGCCGAAAATTTTACAGAGAGTGCGCCGCTCCGGCGATAGCGGAGCGGTTCGGCGAACGGTCCTGCCGTGTGGCCGCCGGGCTTGCGGGGCAGGGATCCGACTGCCTCGGCTACGATGATGAGATCTCGCGGGATCACGACTTCGGCCCGGGCTGCTGCCTCTGGCTTACGGACGAGGACTTCTCAGCGTTTGGGCCGGAACTGCAGAAGCTCTACGACTCCCTTCCAAATGAATTCATGGGTTTTTCCCGCAATACAACGCCACAGGGTTCGCCCCGCATCGGAGTGATCCAAATAAGCCGTTTCTATGCACAGTTCACCGGATGCCCTGATGTCCCGCCAAACGACGTTTCATGGTTCCGCATACCGGAGCACTTCCTTGCCGCAGTCACAAGCGGGGAAGTTTTTTACGACGACCTTGGAGAATTCACAAGGATCCGCAAAGGTCTTCTTCCATGTTACCCAAAGGACGTGCTCTTAAAAAAGCTTGCCGCGCGAGTATTCGTCATGGGGCAGGCCGGGCAGTACAACTACGGAAGGATCATCAAGCGCGATGACGGCCCTGCCGCCATGCTGGCGCTTGATGAATTCGTCCGCGCCGCCCTTTCTGCAATACATCTCCTAAACAAACGCTACATTCCCTACTACAAATGGGCCTTCAGAAGCGCTCGTGCCCTGCCTCGCCTTGTGGAGGCCGTTCGGGAGCTCGACCTCCTCTATTCGTCTTCTGAGGCTGACCGGCAGGAGATCATTGAATCGATCTGCGGCCGCATCAGAGTTACCCTTCGGGATGACGGTCTCTCCTCCATCAGTGAATCCTTCCTTGTGCCACAGGCAGAAGAGATAATGAAGCGGATAGGGAGCGACTATCTCAAAAAACTCGGAGTATCGGTGGGATAAGAATGGAAAACATCATCGAGAGCATCATACGGATGGAATGGGAATTCTTCGACAAGGTCGAAAACGAAGGCGGACGCGCTTCCTGCCAGGACAATTGGGAGACCTTCAGCAAAATGCGCCGCAGCCAGTACATGGCATGGCCCGAGCCGCTCCTTGAAAGCTGGAAGGCAGACCTCGTCCGGGCCGGGGAAGAGGGGCGCAACCCCCTCACCGAGAAATACGGCTACATGATGTGCATCAGTGATCCGGAAGGCAACCGTGAGACAGCCCGCCGTCTTCCGCCCGTCTCACAGGAGAAAAAAGATGCTGTCCGCCGGATAGTCGACCGGCTGATCCCGCAGAACGAGACCTTCCGCGCGAAATATCCAAGAGTATCCGGCCGCGGCCGTCCTCTAAAGACATCCGAAGAATCCGCCGCCGGGTGGACCTCAATAGAGACCTACGAACTGGGCGAGCTCTGGACCTACTCGCAAAAGACCCTCGAACTCTTTGAGGTGAATCTTGACACCTTTAAAAAAGAAGGCAGAAGCTACCCCGAAACAGTAGTTGAATACGGCCTGAGGCTGAGAGGCTTCAAGGGCCTGGAAGAGGCGGAGGCTATCCTCGCGAAGAGGGGATAGGGCGGGCAGGGGCGTGCCCGCCCGGCGGCGATAGGCGATAGGCAAGCAGTCGTAAAGGCTGATAGGGATTACATCCGCCGGTGAATTTGCAGCTGAGAAACGCTGCTGGGAATTTGCTTGCTTTGCATCGCGGAGAATTGCGGCCAAAGGCCGCGGAGGTTCAAAAACATCGTCTTTCCGTTTTTTTATCGTCTCCCTCGAGTGCTCCAATCGGGGGGCCAGTGTCTCTGAATTAACTCTATCACAGGACTTAAGGACCCTAAAACCCAAACCGCTGGATCCCCGATTGAGGCATTCGGGGAAGACGGTGGTTTTAAATTCTTATTTAAAGTCTCAATTCACCGCCGGATGGGTCTTCCGGCAAATTCCCCGCGGCTTCAGACGCCGCGATCCTTCTCCGGAAACAGGGAACTTAAATCTCCCCGGGTCCATTCTTGCTTTAGCTGCTCATAGGAGACCGAATCGACAATTTCTATACCCATTTTGGCAAGGATCTCAGGCACGTGTTTCTGCCGTTCGATAAACACATGCAGCTGCTCTTCGCTCCAAGGCCTGCTTGAAAGCACCCGGCGCCCGGGAAGCTTTATCTTGTCTTCCGAAGAAAGTTTTATATCATTGAAATCTATCTCATTGATCAGGTCTTTATCCATAATTCTACCTCAACTCAAAAGCCTTTTCGAGGAAATCTTCGATATCTTCCTCGGCAGCTCTTTTTCGGAGATATTCCATATCAAGCTTTATTATATTGTTGCTTGAGATCATTACCCGGACCCATTCAAGATCCTTTGGAACATTCCACCATTTTGCGGCATTCAGCCTGTCAATGATTATCTCTTCGAGAGACGTAACGAGGACAAACTGTTCGCCGTATTTAAGCCTGTTGATCTTGCCGGGGGCAGGCCCGCTGACGAATTCCACAAGAAGGTCATATTCTTTTGAGTAGTACTGTTTCCCTATCTTTGAGAAACCATTTGCTTCCAGTATGCCAATGACTGTTGAAATGTCATCAAGGACAATGTCCATATCCACAGAGGCATAATTGCCTCCCGTATACAGCTGGACCGCGCTCCCTCCGACAAGGATCGGAAAGACAACACTTTTCGTCACCTTTATCTGCTCATTGAGCCATGCAAGAAAAAAGATCTTCTTTTCAATGTCGCTAAAATTCCGGGCCGAAATATCCTTAAGATTCATTGGCATACACCTCTCATGCCTTACATTATACAGCAGGGTAAGGCTTGGGCGGACAAGGACGTGCCCGCCCGGGAGTCGATCGCGAATCTATTGGAAATCAATGGGGTAAGACGGGGAAGTGCGTCTCGATGCTCGACGCGGGAAGTGGCGATTTTATCGCCGAGAAAAGCCGGCACAGCCGGCGGGAAGATGTTGTAGGATCTAAAAATAACCTAAAATCCCCGTCGTCCCGGTATGCCTTTGAGCCGGGATCCAGGTTTTAGTTTTAATTTTCTCTCTTTTTTCTCTGAATGTCTCCATAACGAACGAAGTCAAAGGCGTTGGACAAAAAAAACAATAGATCCCGGCTCAGAGGCATACCGGGAAGACGATAAAAGGCTTGGGTCTCTGGTTCTGACAACTGCTTGCCGATCGCCCGACAGATGCACTCTCCGCCCGCACCCTACCGGCCCACCCGGGAAAAGAAAAGTATATAATAGACGAACAGAGCACCGGGCCACTTATCCGCACGGACGGACTTTTTAGGAGGGAATGTAATGAAAAGCACAAAAAGCCTGAGCATAGGCACCCCCGGCAAAACACCTTTCAGCTTCAAGGCAAGGGGACAGGTCTCAGTTCAAATGCCCGCACCCTACATGACCGGCTTGATGCTCCTCTCGTTCACAGCCTTGTTTCTTTACCTCTATAAGAAGAAAACCCCGAAATAGCCGCGGTTTTTCAAACCGCAGTGAATTTGCAGCTGAGAAACGCTGCGGAGAATTCGCGACCTGAAGACCCGGTCGCTGGAGAATTTGCTCGTTTCGCATCGCGGTGAATTGCCTGACTTAGTCAGGCGGGAACTAATTCCTAAAGACTTACGGGCTAATTCTCCGCAACGCGAGCATCGCAAAGCGTTGCAAATTTACCACGAGCGTATTCCTCGTAAATTCCCCGATCCTGACCTTGGGTCCTACGATCGCTTAGCGAGTGCTCAGCAACTGCTTAGCTATCGCTATTGTTTAGCCATGTCCTGAGACCGACCGCTTGCCAATGCTTGCCTATCGCTTGCCAGGCCGGATGACCCTCCCGGCCTGCCGTTATCCTCGATCAATATCCCCTTGATCCTTTGCCCTTGTACTCTCTTAAAAGGAGACTAAGCGATTTTTGGGTGGGTTCGTAATGGTATTCATAAGATTCCCTGTAAACTCGGATGAGTTTTTTCAGGCGGAAATTCATGTCTTCGATATCGAATGCCTCCAGGTCAAGACTGTCAGAGTCGAGCCACTCGCAGAATTCCTCGTACTCTTCGCCCTTACCCTTTTTGAGGACCTTCGCAAGATTTTCAAGTCCTCCGACTCCGCCTACATCCTCAATAATGCCAAAGCCTTCACCCTCAAGTACGCGGGGTAAAAGTGCCAGAGATACCTCCTGTTTTTCGCATTTTTCAAGGGTCAGGTCTATTTCCCAGCCGTCACCATAGTCATATTCAAACATGGCTTTCCATCCCGGACGATCTGTCACATTACTCAGCTTTACCTTATTGGCCTCAAACAAGCGTTCATCATCCGAAACAAACATGTTTTCGTTCGGCAGTTCGTAACGGATGTTTTTAACAAATTCTTCCATTTCATCGATCTGGATCTTTTCAACAAATGAGTTGAATTTTTCTTCATCAGGGTAAACCGCCCTGAGATAAGTGAGGAAGTTTTCTTTTGAATTTTCTCTGAAGCAGAATAAGTGGCTTGCCTGCATTTCAAACATCAACATGATGGCGTATCCAAGTTCTGCCATTGTCTTTTCACCGTTGATCTCAAAGCGCCGCCAAATCTTTGGCTTGTGATCCCTGAGTTCCGCATAGAAGCTGTAAACATAATGTTGTGACATGACATCAAACCTCCGATCAGAGTTCAGTTGCCCGAATATATATCAGATAGTGCAATTATTGTTGTAATCAACGAAACCGTCAAATATTTATTACCGTAGAATTTGCCTGACTTTATCCGCCGAACGCTTACAACAGAGCCGCCACATTAAGGGCGGCTGCGTTAATTAGTGACTATCAAGACCATATCTTGTCCTTATCACGCCTCTATAAGCTCATGGGGCGTGCCTTTTCCTTCTATCAGCTGCTTAACAGATTCGAGCAGAACCCTCTGGTTCTCTTCACTGTAAAAGGGATCCTCAGCGACCGGCTGGAACGGAAGCTTCTTCCTGATCACAGTCTGCCTGTAAAAAAGCTTGATCGCCGACTGCGGGCTTAGCCCCATGCTTTTGAATACCGCTTCAGCTTCTTCTTTTAGATCCTCATCGATCCTATAACGGAGCATTGTTGACTCAGGCATGTTAACACCCTCTTTTTATAAATTTGAATTTTTGTGCTACATTTGAGACATAACCATAGCACTTTTGTACATATAGTCAGTCGCGGAGAATTTGTAGCTGAGAAACGCTGCGGAGAATTCGCCAGAGGCGTGGATGGAGAATTTGCGGCTTTGTTCATGCCGCGGTGAATTTGCAACGCATTGCGATGCTCGCGCTGCGGTGAATTTGCCGGAAGACCCATCCGGCGGTGAATTGGCTCATAAATCTTTAAAAATCAGTTCCCGCCTGACTAAGTCAGGCAATTCTCCGCGATGCGAAGCGAGCAAATTCTCCAGCGACCGGGTCCTCAGGTCGCGAATTCACCACGAGCGTATTCCTCGTAAATTCCCCGGCGTATGCAGTCTTCGCCCGCATTACGACCGCTCGTCATTTCTGAGTTGTATTTTTTATACGTACTCATTATTTATGTTTGACATGTCCCTGGAAGGAGTGTAAAATATACTTATCCCGACAGAGCGGAGGGGCACATTATTAATAAAAAGGAAATCGTCAAAATATTAAAGAAGGCCGGTTGGATAGAAACTGATCTGGGGAACGGAAGCCACATGGTTTTTATCCATCCTGTAACTAAAGGAAGAACGGTAGTCCCCAGCAACAAAGGCAAAGACATTCCTAAAGGAACATTGGCGGCAATAAGACGCCAGACCGGAATAGACGAAATCCGCTAAGAAAGGAGTGTTTTTACATGAATAAAAAAGACTTTGCTATTTACCCGGCAATTTTTGAATATGCGGAAGACGGTATAACGATCACTTTTCCGGACCTTCCGGGATGTATCTCATGCGCAGAATCTCAGGAAGAAGCTCTTTATATGGCGAAAGACGTTCTTGGGGTTTTCATCGCCGCGTGCGAATCTCTCGGAGACACAATTCCTGCTCCATCAAAAGGATCAGATATCAAAACGGAGCCCGGTCATGCAGTTTTTATGGTAGACGTTTGGCTTCCCATTTACAGGGAAGAAAAGCGGTCGGGCAGTGTTAAGAAAAATGTAACAATACCGGTATGGCTGAACTCACTCGCAGAAAAACAAAAACTGAATTTCTCACAGATCCTTCAGGCAGGCATCAAAGCTTCGCTGGGCATACAGGACAGATAAAGCAGATTTAAACGACAGAGCGAAGACAAAGGCAGGCGGAGATTCTTCTTGCCCGCCTTTGTTGTCTATCAATATCTACGACACCCAGTGGCCCAACCGGTAATATTTATTACCGGATAAAGCTAAAATCGAAAATAATATTTACCGGAGAATTGACCAATAAGTCTTGAAGACTGAATTCCTAGGCGGATGCACCCTCCGCCAGCATTTACGATCGCTTCACTATTGCTTCACCACAGCTTCACGCGACA
Source organism: Synergistaceae bacterium DZ-S4 (assembly GCA_025943965.1). Taxonomy (NCBI): domain Bacteria; kingdom Thermotogati; phylum Synergistota; class Synergistia; order Synergistales; family Synergistaceae; genus Caenicola; species Caenicola nitritireducens. The sequence continues at coordinate 1,010 of JAPCWD010000012.1, read as the reverse complement.
TGTTTGTCGCAGCTCCACAATTGTAAACATCGCTTGCCTGGCCCCATACACCTGCCCCTACTGTAAATTATGTAGGTCTGCCCCCTTGAGTTTCTTTGTTTTTTGTCCCAACCCAGCGACTCCCAAAGAATTTAGTCTCTGCCTGCCTTTGCCCCTCCCGTCATCCCGGTATGCAGTTGAGCCGGGAACCATTGGTTCTGAGCCTGCTCTATGACTTAATTTTCATGGCATGATAAATTGACTGGCACCTCGATCATTCTTGACATCACCCATTATTCAAAAGTAATCTTCTTTTACAGTGAGGCTGCTCGGAGCACCGGATGCCCTGTTGTAGGGCGGTACCGGTTAAACCGGACGGTTTTGGATTTTTACAACTTTTTGCTACACTTGGAAATGCAGTATTTAAACTTTTTCCACCAATATCTCTAAATTCCAAACACAAAAAAGTGGTCATTTCCAAAATGGAAACAACCACACGAACTTCAGACTATTCACATCAATATCACTCACAGCGCAGTAAAAACAGCAATCTTTATACTTTTACTTTTCAATAATAAAAGATACCAGTCAAAGTTAATTGTCAACTTGGGTACAATTTGTACCTCAGTAGAAATGATCGCAACTGATGGAAAAAAACGAAAGATACAAGAGAGACTGTACTTTCTGTTTTGCAGGATCGGCGATTTAGTCATGCAGACATAAGATTCGACGCGGATATGGAAGCAAAAGTTTAACCGGCAAAAATATTGAAAAGATACCGGGAATTCAGTATTTGTGAATTGTGTAGGGCCGAGATCATTGCTGCAGATTATCCTTGATAGCTGTGTGATGCCTCGATACATTAATTTACAAGTATACTTAAATAATATATAATATAAGTACGTTTGTAAAAGAGGTGATAATCGTGGATCATCCTGAAAAGCTGAAAAAACTAATTCAGAAGCAACACGGGACAGTTCTAAGTTCGGATCTTGATAGAAATGAGATCCCCAGAGTTTACCTGCGGAAGA